>VSOD01000397.1 GCA_009774655.1 Lachnospiraceae bacterium | reverse complement strand
CAATACAGCTTTTCCGTGAGAACTACATTGACCTGGTTGTACTGGACATTATGCTACCCCATGTCAGCGGCCTGTCCGTCCTGCATGAGATACGGCGGACAAGCACAACGCCTGTCCTGATGCTTACAGCTCTTGAGGACGAATATACCCAAGTCAGAAGTTTTGACGAGCAGGCCGACGATTATATGACAAAGCCCTTTTCTATGGTATTGCTGGGGAGGCGGATTACCGCCCTCCTGCGGCGGAGCGGGCAGGCCCCATTACCCCAAACGATAACCTTTGGCGATGTGACGGTTGACTTCTCCGGCTATACCGCCAGCGACAGCTCAGGAAAAATCGACATCATGCCCAGGGAAATTGATTTGCTCCGGCTGCTGGTGGAGCATAGGGGACTGGTGCTGACCCGGTCACAGATTTTGGATGAACTGTGGGGCGCTGACTATCCGATCATCGATCGAACCGTAGACACCTACATCAAAAATCTACGGAAGAAACTGCGACTCAACTGTATCGTGACAGTCAAGGGCATTGGCTACAAATACGAGGTACAGCCATGAAGTGCTTAAAACTGTTTCCAAAGATATTTCTGTATACCATGAGCATCATGCTCTTTGTCATTGTTGTCACACATGGGCTGATCTATCTGCTTGCCCCACAGATGCAGCTTGCATTGAGTACCCAAGATGATGTTGTTGTCAGCATCAGACAGGAGCAGTTTGTGACCGAGGCAGTAGAAAAAGCCCTGCCCATCTCTTTAAGCTGTTCCCTGCTGATCTCCATTGTCTGCTCGCTCCTGTTTTCCAAAGCGATTGCCGACCCCATCAAGAAAATTTCAACGTCAACTGAGCAGATGATGAAATTAGACCACGGGGCAAGCTGCCCTATCCATACAAAGGATGAAATTGGTACATTGGCGCAGAACGTCAATGATCTGTATTCTAATCTGCTGTCTACCATTGAACATTTAGAGCGGGAAAAGGGCGCTGTGCGTGATATGGAGCGGGCCAAGGTGGACTTTCTGCGGGCTGCGTCCCATGAACTGAAAACGCCTGTGACCGCACTGAACGCCACCCTGGAAAATATGATTTTAGGCGTTGGGAAGTATCAGGACTACGCCACCTATCTCCCGGAGTGCAAGGAAATGGTGGATCAGCTTTCCGGGATGATACATGAAATTCTGGAAACCTCCAGGCTGAATTTGACCGCCGAACCGACAAAACAGGTTGATGTGTCTGAACTGCTGGCGGAACTGTGCGAACCCTGCCAACTGATTGCGGCGGCACATCAAATTATGTTCTCTCTTGACTTGCCGGAGAAGTTTTCCGCTGTACTGCCTGTCGGTCCGTTCAGTAAAGCGGTGTCTAATATCCTCGCAAATGCTGTCGCTTATACGGAGGCCGGGAAAAATGTTTCCGTCTATATGGAGGGGCGCAGCCTTGTGGTCGAAAACGAGTGCAAGCCAATCCCTGACGATGAAATCCGCCGTCTGTTTGAACCTTTCTATCGTCCAGACTTCTCACGGAGTCGGGAGAGTGGCGGCAACGGCCTGGGCCTCTATATCGTGGACACACTTTTGACCTCTATGGACATTCCCTATTCTTTTAAGCCGATGAAGTCCCCGCCTGGGATGTGTTTTACAATTCAGTTATAAATGCGAAGAACTCCCCGGCTGGGGAGTTTTTTCATTTCCACCACAATTCCATCTCCGTTTCATACCCATTCCATATTGGAGTGCTATCCTACGGATGCGTTCAGAAGAACAGCACAACGATATGGAGGTATCGACCATGAGCATTTTTAAAAAGGCGTTTCTATACGTCACACGAAAACGAGGGAAAACACTTCTCCTGTTCGCCCTCCTGCTGATTATGGCAACCTTTGTCCTGACGGGCCTCTCCATCTGGAAAGCGTCGGAAGCCGCGCAGCTTGACCTGCGGCAGAGCCTGGGCGGCAAATTTGACGTTTTCGTGGATTGGAGCAACAGCCCCTATGTAGTGAAAGAACCCGTCAAAGATGAAGTAGATGAGGAAACCGGCAAGACATCAAGCAGCTTTCTCATGTACTCCACCGTACAATTTACCCCGGAAAATATCGCGGCCATCAAAGGCGTTTCTGGCGTAAAGTATTGCGGCGCAAGGCAGGACAATCTTCTCCCATTTGACGGGCTTTCCCTGTTCCCCGGAACGATCTCGACCGATGCGAAGTATCAGGGCTACACAAAGACGCTGGGCGTTTGCAATACGGAGGACGATGAACTTTTCACCACTGGCACACTGACTCTGGCAGAGGGACGGCATATCTCCGCTGGTGATACCCATGTGGCAATTATCAGCCAGGACTTGGCGGAGCGGAACGAGTTGAAGATTGGGGACTACCTCACCGCCCATCGTTACAGTGTGGAAGAACAGGGCTTTACCGGGTCGGAAATCAAGGTGCAGATCATCGGACTGTTTACCCCTCATGCGGTGGAGCAGTTCGGGGAAACTGTCACCACCTACGACAAAATTCAGAACCGGGTGTTTGTGGATTTGCAGTCCTCAAAACGATTTGACGGCGAAGAAATCAACTATGGATTTTCCGCGCTCAATGTCACCATAGACGACCCGCAGGACATGGCGCGGGTGGTGGCCGAAGTCAAGGCCCTGCCGGGTATCGACTGGAAAGCCTTTAGTGTGGAGGTGGACAATGAAACCTATGAAAACGCCGCCGCTCCGCTGGCTACGCTGAATGAATTGGTCGTGGTCCTGCTGGTGGTGATCATCGTTGTCAGTGCCATCATTCTGGCCCTGATATTGACCCTCTGGACAAAGACCCGTATTCACGAAATCGGCGTATTCCTATCTGTGGGTATCAGAAAATCGGCCATCATCGGCCAGTATTTGATTGAGGTGCTGTTGATTGCCGCTCTCGCTTTTGGACTGTCCTATTTTACCAGCAATGCCATAGCGGGACAGATCGGCAATCACCTGTTGGAACAGAGCACGCAGACCGGGCCGGAGGATGATAACGATGTTGTGACTACTGCCGCTGCGGTTGATGTGGGCGCAGATAATCTTATCCAAAAGCCCTTGCCGACGGAGAACGGCATCCAAGTGTCCGTTGGGCTGGATAATTTGGCCCAACTCTATCTGATTGGCCTTGCTATTATCATTGTGGCTGTCAGTGCGTCGTCTATCACGGTCATGCGGCTGAACCCCCGTGAAATCCTGTCAAAAATGAGCTGAAGGAGGGACTATTATGCCTACACTGGAATTGAAAAATGTTTCTTACGCATACGAAAAGGGCAAGGCGGTTTTGCAGAACATCAGCGGGTCGCTGGAAACCGGGAAAATGTACGCCATCCTCGGCCCGTCCGGGTCTGGCAAGACCACGCTTTTGTCCCTGCTGGGCGGGCTGGATGTACCGACACAGGGCGGTGTCCTGTTTGACGGTGAGGACATTGCGGCAAAGGGACTGGAACACCACCGCAGGAACCATATCTCACTGATTTTCCAAAGCTATAATCTGATTGACTACATGACGCCCGTTGAAAATGTGCGGCTTACCGCCAAGCTGGACGCTGCTCCCATTCTGGAACGGCTGGGGCTTACAAAGGACGAAACACAGCGGAATGTGCTGAAACTGTCCGGCGGACAGCAGCAGCGGGTAGCAATTGCGCGGGCGCTGGCTTCCGATGCCCCGGTCATTCTGGCGGACGAACCGACCGGGAACCTGGATGCCGACACCGCCGAGGAAATCACAGCTATTTTGAAAGAGAGCGCCCATGCGTTCGGGAAGTGCGTGGTGGTCGTGACGCACTCTGGTGAGGTAGCAAAGCAGGCGGATGTGGTGCTGGAAATCAAACGAGGACATTTGAAAGAGAGGGAAATATAATGAAGAAAATTACTGTTATTTTGGCGTGTATGCTGGTCTGTCTCTTGCTGTTCACCGGCTGTACCCCTCAGAAAGATGGCACCGATCAGGACACGAATTTGGGGAACTCTGTGGAAATTGATGATACAGACATTGCAATCGACACCGAACCGGGCTTGGACACCGAGGGCAATTCCTACGATACAACCTTCCGTGAAATGCTTCCTGCTCCCGTCAATGGAAATATATATCCCATTTTTATCCCAAAACGGAAAAC
>VSOD01000396.1 GCA_009774655.1 Lachnospiraceae bacterium | reverse complement strand
CAAGGTGCAATGTCCCCCTACTATCCCCCATAAGGCGGAATAATGTAGAACCACAAATTTTCGGGAACTAAGGTTAATATTTTTCCTTAAACAAAATGATAGAGGATAAGAGTAGGACTCACTGTGGTGGGTCCTATTTTTGTCAAATAGGATCAGATCAGCATAAAAAACGGAAGCATTTTCCGCCAAAGCATCTCTCCAGGAAATGATATAAAAATATGTCGGGTAATGGAAAAGAAACCACGTTGTAATGGCAGGGGTTTTTTTATAAAATGCTGTTACAACACATGACGTCATGCGGCCTTGGCACTGTAACAGACGTATGGCCATATACCATGATATGAAAACAGGAGGAAGAAATCATGCATATTGCAATCGTATCGCTGGGTGCTTTCGGGCACATTAATCCCACATTGTCGCTCACAACAGAGTTGGTAAATGCAGGTCATCGCGTGACTTACTTTACGACGGAAGCCTTTCGGGAAGTAGTAGAACCAACCGGTGCAAAATTCGTACCGATGAAGTCCTGGATGGCTGATCACGACAAACATAATGAGACGAAAGAAGAGAAAAATGACGGGCAGGAAGAGAATGTGGCGGCTGTGGTGCCGTTTCTGTTCCTGAATGAGGCCGGCGCTTATATCGAGGATATCCTGAGGGTACTTCGGGAGGAGCGCCCGGATGCGATCCTTCATGATTTTGCGGGAATTGCCGGTACGATGGCAGCGGACATTCTGGGGATTCCCAATGTAATGTTGTATACCAGCTATCCTTCCAACGGAAGTTACTCGGTGGCAGCGTCTTTTGAGGGGGTTCCCGAGGATCATCCGCTCCGGATCGCAGCCGATCAGATCGCGGATGGTTATGCTGCAAAGTATGGATGCCGGAAGATGACCGTTAAGGAGATCTTTGACGGACAAGGGGATCTGAATCTGGTCATGATGCAGAAACGACTGGTTCCCAATTATGAAACTTTCGATGACAGCTTTGTATTTACAGGGGTGCAGATCGGCAAGCGCAGCACATTCGGCACCTGGCAGGCTCCTGATAACGGAAAACCCCTGCTGTATTCCTCACTGGGAACGGCGTTTAATAACTGGCCGGAGTATTACCCGATCCTGTTTGACGCGGTCAGAGATCTTGATATCAATGTGTTTGCCGCGTTGGGAGCGATCGATCCCGACTCCCTGACGGACGTACCGGCGAATGTGGAACTGGGGAAGATGGTTCCGCAGCTGGATATTCTGTCTCAGGCCTCCGTATTCATTACGCATGCAGGTATGGGCGGCACAGGTGAAGCTATTTATTACGGCGTGCCTATGATAGCACTTCCGCAGATGGATGAGCAGGCGATCACAGCAAGACAGATCGAGAAAAACGGCCTGGGATTCGCACTTCTGGATAAAAAGGAAATAACCAGCGGGATGCTGAAAGAGAAAATAGAGATTTTACTGAATGATCTTTCATATAAGCCTGGATTCGGTTTGTGATGCTGCAGTCCGGGCATGGGCTGTTGCCGAAGAACTATGAAATCGTGGCGAAAGAGTATGAGAATCCCCATGTACGCCCGGTGTGGGACGGAGAGCCGGCTTATGAGATGATGATAACCACTTTCCCGCCCGTGGACGAATCCTATCACGGCACCTGGATGGTGCGCAGACGGGCATACTGGAGTCTGCTGGCCGGTTCCTTCGGGCATACCTACGGTCATGCTTCGGTATGGTGTTCCATTGGTGAGAAGGAGAGAGGCATCATGACCAAATACTCCTGGTATGAGGCGCTGCAGTCGGAGGGCTCCGGGCAGATGAAATATCTGCGGGAAATCATGGAAGACCTGCGGTTGATGACCTGTCTTCCGGCATCCGGTATCGTAGACGGACAGGACGGCAGTGAGGAGATGAACAGGCACGTGGCGGTTAGCGAGGATGCGGAGGGGAGGTTCCTCTGTGCTTATCTGCCAAGCGGCGGCAGCGCGGCGTTTGCGTTAAAGAAGCTTCCGGCGCCGCTTACCCTGCAGGAAGACTGTCTGTGACGGCGCCCACGGAGGGAGAAGAGAAGGACTGGGTGCTTATTCTGATGACGGAGAATGGTGAGCCACCGGTGAAAGATCGGGTGTATTACGAACTGGAACAGGCAGAAGAGAAGAAAGTGTTTGAGTGGTAGGTGTGCTGCATGGCCATCCATGCCATGAAAGAATAACAGATTGTGATTACAAATAGAACCGACAACTTTAAGCCCGAATTATTCATGGAGCCACAGTAAAGATTATTCCCCGTCTCCAAGTCGATAGTTTAGATAATTCTGTCTGACAACGCTGACAGTGTCCCAAAAAAGGGCGCACTTATCCCTTAAGCTGCCTATCTGTCTTATAGAACTGTCAATGTACATTGAAGAACTATGCTATTCCAACTGTGGCTGTAGCTGCCGAATGTTTTGAAGTGTTTCGTAAAACTCATTCTTATATGGGCAGCTGCTGCAAAGTTTGAAAGTCGTATATCTTGCGGACCGGACTACTCTTGTAGCTATCTTAAGGAGTTTAAGACGGACGGTATCAATCCGCAGTTTCCTCATTTTTGCCGCAAGTGCCAGACGGCGGAACCAGTTGAACAGGTTATAGGCAAGCGTATGGAGCTGGAGCCGGTTTGCATTCACGACCTTTGTACTGCTGCTGACCGCACAGAAGCCGAAACCCTCTTTGCCTTCCTTAATGAAGTTTTCCATTTTACCACGCCCGCAGTAAAACCGGATGACCTGATATGGCTCAGACTCCATGGCCGTTACGATAAATGTGTACAGGAAGATCATCTGTCCAGCCGGTTTTTCTATCTTGAATACCACACGGCGGGGATGGGGCCATGAACCTGCCTGGTATACAAATTCGCCGTATGTGACTGCATAATCGACCATGTTGTCTTTTGTTACCCGGCGTAGCTCATCCGCTTCGTCCTGTGCAAGTGTCAGGAGTGTTTTGTTGACTTTTAGCCGGATAGCGTATTTACAGTCATTGTCTTCACAGGCCTTATACAGGTCTGGTGATGCGAACCCGCTGTCACCGCGCAGGTACAGGGGAAGAGACGGGTACTTTTCCCGGTATTCCTGCAACAGCGGGATCATGAACAGGTCGGCATCCCTGCTGCAATAATGGGTTCCATCCCGCAGCTGTGCCTTAAGAAGGTCGCCGGTAATCCCGTCAAAGCACAGCAGCGGATGATATCCGTGTGACTGGTAATGATAATTGAAAGCTTCCCCTTCCTGTCTGCCGTAAGTATTGAGCAAGGTTGAGTCAAGGTCAAAAACCATATGTTCCGGCGGCTTAATGGCATATACAATATCCCGCATCTTTTGTTCGATCATGTCGAACTGTTTCAGCGTAGATTCGTCCATACGGTTGAAAAAGCGGGAAATCGTGGGCTGTGAGGCAAGGGCCTGTTTATCAAGAATTGCTGTAAATACGGGATCAACGGTAAGTTCATCGGCACAGTCATCCTCAAAATACGCTGCAATGGTCTGGTAGATCATTTGCAGCAGGTTTTCAGGGTCAATGTGTATCCTGAAAGAGGCTGTATCGTTTGTCTGGAACAGGCTGTATATAAGCCTGACCAATCCCACCTTGGCAGCGAATTCCTTAATCAGGAGGAGACCGGCATCAGATGAGAGGTCACCGCCATCAAAATTAATTTTCATATAGGGGTTGCTTTCCAGTGCGGTATCTTTTAAACTGTTCACAGGGCTTCTCCTTATGGTATTTTTTTGATCGGACACCAAGATTATACCAAATCAGAAGCTCTTTTTCTATCACCTGATGAATGAAAGCAACGGCATCAAAATGTCAGGGAACTATGCGGATTCATGCTGCTACCGACTTATTTGGTGAATAATACAGGTTAAGGGTATAAATGACTTCTGTTATCGAGTCAGAAGAAGTCTGTTCTATTGGTTAAACCACAGGAGTCAGAAGAAAAGTTATACATGGGAAGCATTTAATGCGATGCTAAAAGAGTATCCTCTGGCTCACCCGAAAATATATGTTAATATCTATGGGTGATAGTTGTTGAACCAATGTCATTAAGTTAAATGTGAAAATGCGAAGGAAACAGGTTGAAAAAATAAAGCATAATGAAATTTGGGT
>VSOD01000395.1 GCA_009774655.1 Lachnospiraceae bacterium | reverse complement strand
CGAAAAAGTCAAGTGCTGTGAGAGGCGACGTAGGAGCCGCTCACAGTGCTTGAGTGCTTGCACCGGGGTAGTTGATTTTTCAGGCGCCTGCGCCGGGTGTGGGGAGACACCTTATGCAAGGCTGATCACCCAGCTTTACGGTGACCGGATGATGGTCTCCAATTCGGCGGGATGTGCCACGGTTTGGGGCGGTAGCGCGCCGGCGGTTCCGTACAGGAAGGATGAGAAAGGGCATGGACCGGCCTGGGGATTCTCGCTGTTTGAGGACAATGCGGAGTATGGTCTTGGAATGTGTCTTGGCTACCAGGCAGTGCGGGAGGAGATCAGAGAGCAGCTTGCAGAGATACTCAAAGGAATTTCTGACACCAGGAGCGAAGGAGAGAGGGTAGAGTTGGCGGAGACGATCCGAAGCTGGCTGTCGGGGTTTGCTCTTTCTGAGGGAACAAGGGAACGGGCGGATGCGTTAAGCAGATGTCTGTATCAGAACCGGGATGTCTGTGGCGTGGAAGCTGTTTATCAGAGAAAGGATTATCTCATCAAGTGGTCCAACTGGATCTTCGGAGGGGACGGCTGGGCGTATGATATCGGATATGGAGGCTTGGATCACGTACTTTCCATCGGGGAGGATATTAATGTGATGGTCTTTGACACGGAGGTTTATTCCAACACGGGCGGACAGTCCTCCAAGTCTACGCCAAAGGCGGCCATCGCGAAGTTCTCTGCATCCGGAAAGCGGGGAAGGAAGAAGGAACTGGGGATGATGGCCATGCAGTACGGTAATGTGTATGTGGCGCAGATTGCCATGAATGCAAATCCTTCTCAGGCGCTGCGGGCGATCCAGGAAGCTGAGAGTTACCCGGGGCCTTCGCTGATCATCGGATATGCACCCTGCATCAATCACGGGATCAAAGCCGGTATGGGATGTACCGGGAAACAGCAGAAGAATGCTGTGGAGGCAGGCTACTGCAATCTGTATCGCTATGATCCGAGAAGAAAGGACCGGGGCGAGAATCCCTTTATCCTGGATTCGGGAGAACCGAAGTCCGACTTTAGGGAGTTTCTTATGAGCGAAGTCCGATTCTCCTCTCTGGCGAAGAAGAATCCCCTTCTGGCAGAAGAATTATTTGAACAGGCCGGTAAGGACGCCATGGAACGGTATCGAAGATACAAAGAGCTTGGAGGAAAGTAAGATACTTGTGGGTTGGCAGCGAAAGACAGAGGAAGAGGGGTATGAAAACAAATGGAATTTTGATACATGAGTCGGATCATGTAGTGACACTTACTCTGCCGGTGAAGGCAGGGGAAGCGGTTACATATATCAGAAAAGGTATATTGACTCAGGTGGAGGCCATAGAGGATATTCCGCAGTATCATAAGATCGCAGTGCAGGATATCGGAAAGGGCCGGAAGATCCGCAAATACGGAGAAGAGATAGGAGAAGCCGTATCGCATATTTCAGCGGGTGGCTGGGTGCATGTACATAATCTGCAAAGCTCCTGTCTGGCGGATACCAGACAGGAACGGGAGGAAACCATATGAGGAAAGTGAAAGGGTACAGGAGGCCGGATGGAAGGTTCGGGATCAGAAACCATGTGCTGATTCTTCCCTGCTCTCTTTGTGCAAGCGAGACGGCGCGGTTTGCGGCCCAGAACGTGGAAGGAGCTGTCTATGTGGCAAATCAGGGTGGATGTTCCTTAAGCAGAAGAGATTTGAAGGTGACGTTAGAGACGTTGTCAGGGCTTGCGGCAAACCCCAATGTCTATGGGACGATTCTGGTAGGAAATGGGTGCGAGGTGGTGCAGGCATCTCTTCTCGCCGAGGAAATCAGGAGAAAAACCTGTAAACCTTTGGAGGTTCTTGTGATCCGAGAGGAAGGCGGCAGTCTGCATACGGTAAACCGTATTGTCAGATTTGCGGAAACCATGCGAAAAGAGGCCGACCGTCTTAAACTGGAGGAAGCTCCTGTTTCGGAACTGATCCTGGGGACGGAATGTGGAGGCTCCGATCCAACCTCGGGTCTTGCGGCGAACCCGGTGGTGGGATGCTGCAGCGATCTGGTGGTAAGGGAAGGCGGCACTGTGATCCTCTCGGAGACACCGGAGATGATCGGGGCGGAGCGGATCCTTGCGGCCCGATGTGAGAATGAAGGAGTAAGGAGGAAGCTGCTTGACACGATTAAAAATTTCGAGATGGATTTTCTACGGGTCGGGGAGAATCCGAGAAGCGGAAATCCTACGCCCGGCAATATCGCAGGGGGGATCACGACTCTGGAAGAGAAATCTCTGGGCTGTATTCATAAGGCAGGATGTTCCATGATCCGCGAAGTAGTTGGATATGGGGAGATCTTTACCCAAAAAGGACTTGTAGTTATGGATACGCCCGGGCAGGACGTGGCGTCTATCGTGGGAATGGCGGCCGCCGGCGCGCATGCCGTGGTGTTCACGACCGGTCACGGTACGCCTACTGGTTCGGGAATCCTTCCCGTGATCAAACTAACCGCAAATGAAGAGACGGCGGTAAAGATGAAGGACAATATGGATTTTGACTGCAGTGCAGTACTCACAAGTGGGAAAGATCTGGAAGAAGTTGGGAGAGAATTATTTGATCTGATATGCAGGGTGGCTTGTGGTGAGAAGACCAGAGCAGAAGAATTAGGGTTTCAGGATGTTTCCATGGTCAGATACTGTAACTTTGCATAGCAGGTGAACGGGAGCCAGAGCTGCTCCGGAACGGAGGGAAATGTGATATGTGGCTCGGTGATGTGTATTTAGTGAGAATAGGTTTCAAGAAAGAAGGAGATACATATGGGTTTCATGACGGCACAAGAGTATATTGAAAGTCTAAGAAAGCTGAAAACGGTAGTTTATCTGTTTGGAGAGAGGGTTGAAAACTTCGTGGATCATCCTGTAATCAGACCATCCATCAATTCTGTGGCGATGACGTATGCGCTGGCGCAGAATCCGGAATATCAGGAGATCATGACTGCGGTCTCAAATTTGACCGGGGAGAGGATTAACCGATTCTGCCACATTCATCAGAGTACAGAAGATCTGATAAACAAGGTGAAAATGCAAAGGCTTCTGGGAGAGAAGACAGGAGCATGTTTCCAGCGCTGCGTGGGTATGGATGCTTTCAATGCCATTTACTCCACCACATTTGAGATTGATCAGAAGTATGGAACCGTTTACCATCAGAGATTCTGTGATTACATGAAATATGTACAGGAGAAGGATCTGACCATAGACGGAGCCATGACCGACCCTAAAGGAGACAGAGGACTTTCCCCCAGCAGGCAGGAAGATCCGGATCTGTATCTGCATATCGTTGAGAAAAGACAGGACGGGATTGTTGTAACCGGCGCGAAGGCACATCAGACTGGCGCGGTGAATTCCCATGAACAGCTGATCATGCCAACCATAGCCATGAGGGAGGCAGATAAGGCTTATGCGGTATCCTTCGCGGTTCCCTCAGATGCCAAAGGTATTACCATGATCTACGGACGACAGTCCTGCGATACCAGAAAACTGGAAGAAGGGGGCTGTATGGATTGTGGGAACTGTAAGTTCGGAGGTCAGGAGGCACTTGTGGCTTTTGACCGGGTTTTTGTTCCATGGGAGAGAGTTTTTCTTTGTGAGGAGTACGAATTTGCGGGAATTATGGTGGAACGTTTTGCCGGTTATCACCGGCAGAGTTATGGCGGCTGTAAAACCGGTGTGGGAGATGTATTGATCGGTGCTGCTGCACTGGCTGCGGAATTCAATGGGGTAGAGAAGGCTGCTCACATTAAAGATAAACTGATTGAAATGATGCATTTAAATGAAACGTTGTACTGCTGTGGCATCGCCTGTTCGGCAGAGGGGAAGGCAACGGAATCAGGAAACTATCAGATCGACAATCTGCTTGCCAATGTGTGCAAACAGAATGTGACAAGATTCCCCTATGAGATCGCAAGACTGGCGGAAGACATTGCGGGGGGTCTGATGGTAACCATGCCTTCGGAAAAAGACTTCAATTCTCCGGAGGTGGGCGCTCTGTGCAGAAAGTATTTTAAGGGCAGTTCCAAGGTTGTTACCATGCCGCCTGTAGCGGCACAAATGATGATGAAAGCGGTTGATTTTCTACTTTTAGTTCCGTATC
>VSOD01000394.1 GCA_009774655.1 Lachnospiraceae bacterium | reverse complement strand
TGTTCCCTTTCGTCCGGCTTCTTTTACACAAATTTTCACATTACTTGACGTATGGAAAAATGCGGTATCATCAAACAAGGGGACGATTACAGAAGGTGTCCTGAATCCAAATACGTCCGGCGCTGTAAATCAGATGAATGATTTTGCACTGTCTGTCAGCAGGGAAACGCCCTCCATTATTGGATTGATTTTGTGTGGTATATGGCTGGTTGGCATTCTGGCTATGACTTTATTAGTGATAAAATCAGTATCCCGGTTAAACGCCATAAAAAAGTCTGCGCTTCCCCTGCAGAACAAGGATGTCCGTATTTTATATCATAACTGTTTAAAGGAAATGAAAATAAAAAGAAATATTCCCGTTTACAGCACCGCCTTCCTGAAATCCCCCGTTATTGTAGGATTATTCAACCCCCGCATTTATCTTCCCATACACCTCATATCGGATTTTAATGCTGCGGATATACGGTATATGCTGTTGCATGAATTACAACATTACAGACACAAAGACGCACTGGCAAGTTATCTTATGAACTTTTTCGGTATACTCTACTGGTGTAACCCATGTGTCTGGTATGCACTGAAAGAAATGCGGAATGAACGGGAGGTTGCCTGTGATACTTCCGTCCTGAAGCTGCTCGATGAAAGCGATTATGAAGATTACGGAAATACCCTCATCAATTTTGCGGAGAAAGTTTCACTTACGCCTTTCCCCTTTGCTGCCGGAATCAGCGGAAGCATGAAGCAGATGCAGCAAAGAATTGCTAATATCTCCTCTTATAAAAAGCCTTCTGTTTTCAGAAAGATAAAGGGATTTACTGCTTTTATCACGATTGGCGTTATACTTTTCGGGCTTGCCCCAATGCTCTCAACCTATGCTGCAGAGCAGCGCCGGTATCAGTGGAATATTCCCTCCGACAAAGTTTCCACGATTGACCTTTCTGTCTGGTTCAGTGGATATGAGGGCAGCTTTGTACTCTATGATCTAAACGGCGATACATGGAATGTCTATGACATGGAGCAAGCCACTTTACGGACAGCCCCAAATTCTACTTACAAAATTTATGATGCGCTTTTTGGACTGGAAGAAGGTGTGATTGCGCCAGATGATTCTTTCATGGCATGGGACGGAACAAATCACCCATTTGAAGCATGGAACAGAAATCAGGACTTATTTTCTGCCATGCAGTCCTCCGTCAACTGGTATTTTGAGGAAATAGATAAGCAGATCGGTTCATCTGCCATTCAGAATTATATCCGAAAAATCGGATATGGGAATGAGATTGTAAATGCAGACCTTTCCGCATACTGGATGCAGGGAGCGTTAAAAATTTCTCCGATAGAACAGGTGGAACTTTTAACAGCCCTGTACAACAATCAATTTGATTTTGCCCCGGAAAATATAAATGCCATAAAAAATTCCATCTGCCTTTTTTCATCGGAAAGCAAAAATTTTTACGGAAAAACCGGAACCGGGCGTGTAGACGGTCAAGATGTAAATGGCTGGTTTGTGGGCTTACTTGAAACCGCTGGCAACACATACTTTTTTGCCACCAACATCCAAGCCGCAGAAAATGCTACAGGCAGTAAAGCATCAGAAATCTCGCTCTCCATCCTGTCCCATATGGGTATATGGTAAAAAATGCTCCTTTTTTAAGTAATCCATGCAAAATGCAGTGGTTTCATATGTTATTGCGATTACTCTAACAATTATTATAATCACCAATAATATTACGAGCATCAAATCCTACATACCTTGGAACGATTCCGACTTCTCCCCTATGGGCGCTTCGGCAGAACTTGGGGACTCTTCCCCAAAATATTCTATTGATTCATCTTCTTTTACTCCACTATGTAATTCTCTCCATAAACCTCTTTGCATTCTTCTTTTGTCAACCGATTGGAATGCCACCAAATATCATGCTCTCCTTCTGGTAAGACTATCTCATTTGATACATACTGATAACTGTCCTCACTTAATGGACGGATTACGGTTGTGTGTGAAAACTCCTTAGACATGTTTTCATGGGGATATACTGCATTGATATAAAGTGTAACTGTCCCGTCCTCGTTCTCCGTATAACCCACTACTTCCGGATACGCAATATCCGGATATTGCCCTTCATAAAAACCTCGTGGTCTATATTCATAGGCGACAAGCGCTGAAAGATATGCTGTTTTAGAACGGAGCTTTGCACGATCCATATTGAAATATACCCCGATCACATCTTCAAATAGTTTTTCCGGTACTTGATAAATAACTCCAACTCCTAAATTTTCATCTGACATATAAGGCACTGGCTGACTGTATATCATTGGATAGAACCTGTCAAATAAATCGTAAAAGTCCAAATCCCCAAAATCATCCTCGCTCCAATTACAAAGAAACAGGTTGTTTTGCCAATAACCAACCGGCAGA
This sequence comes from Lachnospiraceae bacterium, assembly GCA_009774655.1. Lineage (GTDB taxonomy): Bacteria > Bacillota > Clostridia > Lachnospirales > Lachnospiraceae > UBA3282. Next base: position 1,746 of record VSOD01000394.1, on the reverse strand, counting down.
ATATACTTTCTGTTATATTCCCTGCACTTTTCATCCAAAGGCAAAACCCGAAGCATCGTATGTTCCGGTGTGTCGCTTAATGTCAATATATCCATCTCTTTTTCATCTACTGCTTTACAAAAATCAATCGCCTGCTCTGCCTGTACCATATCAATCTGATTCCAGCTGTCAACAGCCACATAACCATTTTCACCGAGTCTGGCAACCATGCGCCTCATAATATCCAGACTTCCCAATGTATTTGTAACTACTGCTTCCTCGTAAATATCACTGAGAATCTCCTCTATACGCTCTGTACTGGCGGAATCATTATTAGCGAAAGAATATACTTCACTGTCCTGCTGCGTTATCTCTATATCTGATACCTCCGGTGTTTCATCGCTGCACCCTGTCATGATCGGCAATATCAGCATTATCATTGCAACAAAAAGAGCTTTTTTATTCTTTTCAATTAAGCCAGCTTTCCAAAACCAGTTTGTCTTTTCCAACAACATAACCGCTTCCTCCTCTCCCTTTTACATCTTCAACCATGCTTACAATCAAAATCGGATTTTCCTCTGTTCTTTCTGCCGTAAAAATGGCAAACCATCCCCGTTCCGTATAACCTTACTTTTCCTTTTCACATGAACCTCTATATACTCTCTTTCTTATCTCCATTGTTTTTAATTCTTACATCAGTAAGATTTGCTTTAAATATTACAACGGTAAGATTTGAAAGTCAAGTAGATTATGCGCTGCTTATGATAATCTCATCACTTCCATATTCAATAGCTGATTCTGTTTCTTTTTTGACTATCCACCCAACATACCGACTACCCTCTTTTGTTTTCTTTGCATTTTTCTTTGCAAGTCCTTGACCCTCCCCGGAGATTTGCTGCAATAACACACCTTCCCGGTAATTCCCTGTCTGAAAAGGGCTATAAAAGCAAAAAAGCATCATGGAAAAACCTAAACTTTTGGATTTTTCCATGATGCCGAAGGCGGCGGAATACCACCCACTCCCTACATTTTATCTCAATATCCTTTTAGGCATAAATATCAATCTGGCTTATGCTCAATGCGGTGATAATCGGATATGATGTTTCCTAATGTGATGCTTTCTAAACTTTGACATAGGTCATTTCTTATTTTCTCATAAGAGCAGTCCAATACATTATGGATATTTTTTCCTATGGGGCATAGCTGCGAAGGCAGTGAATGAATGCCTATAAGTTTGGAACTAAAGGCTGGCTCTATCGCTTTACATATACGATATAAGGTCACTTCATCCGGCGAACAGTTCAGTGTTGTTCACGTCCTCTCTTATTCTATCATCTACTACAATACTATGCTCTTTTTCAATGATTCCTAATTTTTCATCAACGGTCAGTTCCATTGAAAGCAACGTACTCAGCAGACGGTGTAGCTCATACTTCTCATCATGCTCCGGAAGTTCATTTGATATACCATTCAAGACAATATTCAGCAGATCAAGTCTGCCTTTCCATGGATAGGAACCGAGCAGATCGTCTTTCGCAAGATGCACATAAGCTATGCTGCTTTCATCCATGCCCATACATACCCAAGTACTGAATACACGCCTGATGTCGTTATAGTTTGTCTTGACAAAATCCCGTTCCTTCTGCGAGGAAACAAGGCGGCTCACATAAAAGATAATGTCAAACCGTATAAGCCCCTCGTTAATCTCCGCATTTTCCGTATTCATCCCGACAATGCGCTGCCCGTTTTCTTCTTTTTCCACATTGG
>VSOD01000393.1 GCA_009774655.1 Lachnospiraceae bacterium | reverse complement strand
TGCGCCACTGCTCTTAACGCTGTGTTGTTCATGCCTGAACCTCCTTCATTAAAGATATTGAATAAAAAAAGGGAACAAACCCGAAATAGGGTCTATTCCCAAACATCAAACAAGGGAAAGCGCTTTGCTTTCCCTTGCAGAACTTATATATAGACTTTTACTACAATATCTTTAAATCTGTTAGCCTTTGTGTACTCCGGACGTTCAGCCATAAATGCCCTTACATCCTCCCTTGTCACCGTTAAGGTACAGAAGTAAATATATTGTTGTCTAATTCCTCTTTTCGTTAATAGCTGCCTGTGCCGCCGCCAATCTCGCAATCGGCACCCTGAACGGTGAACAGGACACATACGTCAGCCCAATCTTATGGCAGAACTCCACCGAAGACGGATCTCCACCATGCTCACCGCAGATACCCAGCTTGATATCCGGTCTGGTAGCGCGGCCCTTCTCTGCCGCCATCTGTACCAGCTGGCCTACGCCGCTCTGATCCAGTCTTGCGAAAGGATCTGACTCATAAATCTTATTCTTATAATAATCACCCAGGAACTTACCTGCATCGTCACGGGAGAACCCGAAAGTCATCTGTGTCAGGTCATTTGTACCGAAGGAGAAGAACTCTGCTTCTTCTGCGATCTCATTTGCCAAAAGTGCAGCTCTCGGAATCTCGATCATCGTTCCCACATGGTACTTGATATCGGAATTCTTCTCTTTCTTCACCTGCTCAGCTACTTCCACCACTACATCTTTGACGAACTTAAGCTCCTTCTTTTCGCCGACGAGCGGAATCATGATCTCCGGTACGATATCGTATCCCTTCTCGCTCTTCACTTCGATGGCAGCCTCCATAACGGCCCTTGTCTGCATCTTGGCGATCTCCGGATAGGTAACTGCCAGACGGCATCCGCGATGACCCATCATCGGGTTAAACTCATGCAGGGAATCGCAGATCTCCTGCACATCTTCAGCCGTCATCATCATCTCTACTGCCAGGTCGTCAATATCACCCTGGTCTGTCGGCACGAACTCATGAAGCGGCGGATCCAGGAAACGGATGGTCACCGGCCTTCCTTCCATCACCTCATACAATGCCTTGAAGTCCCCTTTCTGGAACGGGATCAGTGCATTCAGTGCTTTTTCTCTCTGCTCTACGGTTCTTGCCAGAATCATCTGACGAATCTTCGGAATCCTGTCAGGTTCGAAGAACATATGCTCGGTACGGCAAAGACCGATACCTTCTGCGCCATATTTGATCGCATTGGCTGCGTCGGCCGGCGTATCTGCATTGGTGCGTACTTTCAACTTACGATATTTGTCCGCCCACTCCATAATGCGACCGAAATTACCGCTTACAGACGCTTCCACTGTCTTGATATCACCCTTATAGATCTTACCGGTGGAGCCATCCAGAGAAATATAATCTCCCTCATGGAACTCTTCTCCGCCCAGTTCAAATACCTTGTCCTCTTCATTGATTGCAATGTCGCCGCATCCGGATACACATGCCGTCCCCATACCGCGTGCTACCACTGCTGCGTGGGATGTCATACCGCCGCGCACAGTGAGGATACCTTCTGCCGCATGCATACCTTCGATGTCTTCCGGAGACGTCTCCAGACGAACAAGAATAACTCTTTCGCCCTTTTCGTGAGCTGCCTTCGCCTCTTCTGCGGTAAAATATACTTTACCTGCCGCTGCACCGGGAGACGCCGGTAATGCCTGTCCGATCACCTGACCGGCTTTCAGCGCTGCATCGTCGAAGGTAGGATGCAGTAACTGATCTAAGGATTTCGCCTCGATACGAAGAACTGCCTCTTCCGGTGTGATCATGCCCTCATCCACCAGGTCGCATGCAATCTGGATCGCTGCGGGAGCAGTCCGCTTACCGTTACGGGTCTGCAGGAAGAACAGCTTACCGTCCTCGATCGTAAACTCCATATCCTGCATGTCGCGGTAATGATTCTCCAGTTTATTGGCGATCTCCATGAACTGCTTGAAGCAATCCGGCAGATCCTCTTCCAGTTTGGTAATAGGCTGGGGTGTACGGATACCTGCTACCACGTCTTCGCCCTGGGCATTGATCAGGTATTCGCCGTAAATACCCTTCGCACCCGTAGAAGGATTTCTGGTAAAAGCAACGCCGGTGCCGGAAGTATCACCCATATTACCGAATACCATGGCCTGCACGTTGACTGCCGTGCCCCAATCGCCCGGAATATCATTCATACGGCGGTACACGATCGCTCTCTCATTGTCCCAGGAACGGAAAACTGCCTTGACAGCTTCCATCAACTGTTCCTTCGGCTCCTGCGGGAACTCCTCACCTTTATTCTCTTTATAGATATTTTTAAATCTGGTTATGATTTCTTTCAGATCTTCTGCTGTCAGTTCCGTATCAAATTTGATGCCTTTCGCTTCCTTGATCTCGTCCAGAATTCTCTCAAAATAAGACTTCGGAATCTCCATAACGACATCGGAAAACATCTGTATGAATCTCCTGTAGGAGTCATAAGCAAATCTGGGATTGCCTGTCTTCTTCGCAAATCCTTCTACTGCCACATCCGTAAGACCGAGATTCAGGATCGTATCCATCATACCGGGCATTGAAGCCCGCGCACCGGAACGCACCGAAACAAGAAGCGGATTCTCAGTATCGCCGAATTTCTTACCCTGCTTCTCCTCCAGAGTTGCAAGCGCTTCAAATATCTGCCCTTTGATCTCGTCCGTGATCTGCCTGCCGCTGTTGTAATAATCAGTACAAGCCTCTGTCGTAACTGTAAATCCCTGGGGGATCGGCAATCCTAAATTCGTCATCTCAGCAAGGTTCGCGCCTTTACCACCGAGAAGATTACGCATGTCGGCATTGCCTTCTTCAAATAAGTACACCCATTTTGCCATAACTTTTTCCCTCTCTTTTCTTAAATACTACTCAGAAACCATAATCAGACAATCCGCAGACTGCGCTGTTCTTCATTTATAGTTTCTGATCTGACTAGCAGAGACGCACATTTCAGTGCCCTTTCATTATTTTACCATATAATTGGAAATTTAGCATCCGTTTTTTGTAGTTCTGCACAAAATTTATGGCAAAAAATTCTCAAAGATGAAAACATCGAACTTTCCATCCATTTTTTTCAGCTCCGCCTCACTGCGGATCGTCCATGCCACCGCCGGATGCCTGTAAAGCCATTTGCATATCCTTCGTCCCGGCTCCTCCTCAAACTGATGATTGTAAGCGATAAAATCCGGCGCCGTAAAGATATTCAGCAGCAGATGTGTCATGAAAAAGTAAAGCGGACTCTTATGACCGCCGTCTATGCGGAAATTTGAAGCCAGCTGTCCTCTGACCACACTGTTGTGATACCTGCGATACCACAATAACACCAGCGGATTAAAAGATTCTATACAGTATTCTCCCTGATAAGCCCGCAGCATCCGGTCGATCACCGCGCAGAAAGTAACGTCTTTCGTCTCGGACTTGATTTCCACGATAAGCGGCACCCGCCCGTCCACAAGAGCAAGCATATCCTCCAGTTTTGGGATACTCTGCTCTGAGTCCGCCAGTTTAAACTGCTGCAGCTGTTCGTAAGTATAATCCTCAATCCGCGCCTTCACGCCGCACATACGTTCCAACGTGCCATCATGGAAAATGACCGGAATGCCATCTTTTGTCATCTGTACATCCAGTTCTATGCCATACCCGGCTTCCACCGCCCTGCGAAAAGCCGCCATGGAATTCTCCGGCGCCTCTCCTGCATTGTCATGCAACCCTCTGTGTGCAAAATATTTTTTGCGAAAAATGCCCGCATCCGGTCTGTTCACCACGCGCGGTGTTACCGACATCAGATACAACGCTCCCGGAATCATGATCCACTTTGCTGCCTTTCCCAACTTTCCTGCCATCTTCTGTACCACCTTTCCGAAATCCTTCCCGATTCCATCCCGTATATTTTATCTTTTCTGAAAAAAGTCTTCTTCACAGCCAAATATGCCTTAAAAACCTGCACTTTGTCCGGTTAGTCCCAGCTACTCATCTGACCACATTTTGATTATATACTTCTGCCATAAAACTGCAAGAACTTTTTCGTAACAGTTCAGCCTTCAATGTCATTAAGTTAAATGTGAAAATGCGAAGGAAACAGGTTGAAAAAATAAAGCATAAT
>VSOD01000392.1 GCA_009774655.1 Lachnospiraceae bacterium | reverse complement strand
TCCCTGTATGTGTTCATCGACGCCCTCCTTTCACATGATCGGCATTCAGTTCTTCCCGCAGCGCCTCGCGTCCGCGTTTCAGGCGGGTGGCCACGGTGTTTTCCTTCATTTCCATGCAGGCCGCGATCTCTTTGACTTTCAATCCGTAGACATAGTACAGGGTAAAGATGCTGCGGTCCTGTTCCCTGAGCGGTTCGATCAGCTCCCGGAATTCCAGGCTTTCGCCGTCTGGCGCCTGTGCTTCGGTTTCCGGGATATCTTCCATGGAAATGCTGCGCTTTTGCTTTTTCAGAATATCCTTACAGTGATTGATCAGGATACGGATCATCCATGTTTTGAAATAGGCGTCCTGCCGCAGTGAGCCGACTTTTTCGTAGCAGGTCAGGACGGTTTCCGACATGGCGTCCGCTACATCCTCTTCCTCTTTGAGAAAACCGCGGGCGACTCTGTACATGCTCAGCTTGTTTTTCTCGATCAGTTCTATGAAGGCTTCGGCATCACCCCTTTTTGCCTTCTTTACAAGAAGTTCCACCTGTGTTGTCTCCTTTCTTTGGATCAGTAAATTATACCTTCCATGCGCGAAGGCGTGTATGCCTTTGTCATATTGAAGGCGGTATATTTTCGGTACGATTCAGCGCGGTAAATGCGCGGATCTGTCTGACCGGTCTTCCTGTTCGGTCAGTTTGTTATGTCGTTTACTGTATGTGACAGCGCCGGCCGGGCGTCGTGTAAGGCAATAGAAATTTGTTATGTCGTTTACTATACCTTACACCTATTAGACCGAAAGAGAGCTGGAAAAATTGCATAAAGTTTGATTTACAGGAAAAAAGTCTGTTTCTGGCAAAAAAGGGCATATTTTACAGGCAGAAATAAAATTTGGAAGAGCAGTTGGATTGAAAAAAAGGCCAAAGTCTGGTAAGATAGGAAAGTGTCGTGTGGCATTGCCGCCTGATATGCCGTCTGTTTTGTGAAACTGCGGCGTACCGGATCGGTGGATGCCTGGTAAATTATGTTTTGCCGCAGAGACTGCGGCGGAATGGAGAGGAATATGAAACGACAAAAGCAGAGGCATAAACATAAAGAATCCTTTTCCGTACTCCTCATTCCGAATACGGGCGGGAAGAGCAGGCAGTTTCATGTATCACGATTTTCCTTCCGGCTGGGTGTTGGTGTACTGGGTGTCATTCTGCTGGCGGTTGCAGGGGCGGCAGCCTGGACGGGATTTCAATTCACCCGGCAGGAGAACGTGCGCAGACAGATGACACAGCAGAAGGAGACGATAGAGACGCTGGAGGCGCAGATGCAGGCACTGGAGCAGGAGAAGGGAACGCTTTTGGCCGAGCTGGAGACGATGCAGAATGAGACGGTGCCGGATGCGGAGAATACCGGGGAAGAGGGGACGGAAGCTGAGACGGAGAGTGCACCGGAGAAGGATACTTCCGTGCCGAGGCGCTATCCCTATACCGGTATCAGTACCGTGTTGTCTGATTATTCGGCGGAGCAGCCTTATCTGTCACTGAACACGAATCTGGACGGCAATGTGGTCGCCACGGGTGACGGCATGGTGGTGACGGTAGAATCGGATGATACTTACGCGCATATCATCGAGGTGGAACATAACAATGGCTACAAGTCGCGTTACATGTGCCGTCAGGAGGCGCAGACACAGATACAGGCAGGCGCACAGGTACAGGCAGGGGATATCCTGCTGACGGTACTGACAGATGATACGCAGCTGGATTATCAGATCCTCTTCGAGGAAGAAGCGATCGATCCGCTTACCGTATTTGAAGCGAAAGGATAAAAGGAGGAAAACAGGAATGCTGGGCAAGAACAAAAGTAGTGCTTCCGACATGGAGGCGAGAGTGAAAGTGGGCACCATACTTGGGGATGGCGCTGTTTTTGAGGGAGATTTCAAGGCGCCTGAGGCTGTCAGGATCGACGGTACGGTCAACGGCAACTGCACCTGCGAGAAGGAGCTGATCATCGGGAAGAACGGTCATGTGAAGGGCAATATTTCCGCACAGCACGTGATCATTTCCGGCAGAGTGGACGGTGATATCGCCGCGCAGGGGAAACTGGAGCTTCTCTCCACCGGTAAGCTGGTGGGCAATATTTCCGCCAGATCCCTTGTGATCGACGAAGATGCCAGCTTCGACGGAAGATGTACGATGACGGCTGCACAGGCGGACGGTCCGGTGAAGAAGAGCGGCAGCCAGCCGGAGGAAGCAGGAGCTGTGGATAAGAAATAGAGACAGTAGTACAGGGAGAACAAAAGGCGTGAACGGATGTGATCCGAGACGCCTTTTTTTACAATGAATCAAACTATGAGCAACACTCAATTTTTTTGAAAAATAGTTAACGATCATTCAATTGTGCATGATAAAAACCTCTGCTATGCTTAAACTGTCATGACAAACAGGAAAATGGAACTTATATGGTATAAGCAGGAGGAGATTATATGCAGATCGGACAGATCATCAGAAAATACAGAAAAAGCAAAAACATGACCCAGGAAGAAATGGCGGAGCGTCTCGGGGTGACGGCGCCGGCGGTCAATAAGTGGGAGCGGGGCAATTCGCTGCCGGACATTACGCTGCTGGCGCCGATCGCGCGTCTGCTGGGGATTTCTCTGGATACGCTGCTGACTTTTCAGGGGGACCTGACAGACCGGGAAGTGAATGAACTGATCGCGGTCCTGAACGGAAAGCTGAAAACGGAAGGGTTTGAGGATGCTTTTGCGTGGGCGAAGAAGCAGATGGAGCAGTATCCGGATTGCGAGCATCTGCTCTTGTGGATGTCAATTCAGTTGATGGGATATCGGCTTACCGGATTTGAGGCCGAAGGCCATGAGGACTTTTTCCTTTCTGTTTTCCGGAGACTGTCCGGCAGCAGCGAGGAGTACGTGCGGACGACTGCGGCGGAGTGCCTCTACACGTATTACATACAGCAGGAACAGTATGACAGGGCGGAGGAGTGTCTGGCCTGTTTTTCCACCCAGAATCCCGAACGGAAGAGGAAACAGGCCCTTCTTTATGCGCGCAGAGGACAGGTGGAGGAAGCCTATAAGGCTTATGAGGAGCTTCTGTTTTCCGGTTATCAGCTTTTGAATACGGTGCTGCAGAGTATGCTTTCCATGCGGCTGCAGGCGAAGGAGCTGGAAAAGGCGGACTATCTGGCCGAAAAGACGATAGAGCTGATCAGACTGTTTGAGATGGGGCGTTATCATGAGGCTACTGTGAGTCTGGAGATGGCGCAGGCGAGGGAGGATGTTGAAGAGACGCTTCGCTGTGCGGAGGAACTGGCTGCATATGTCGGAGAGATCTCGTCTTTCCGGGACGCGCTTTTGTATGAACACATGTCTTTCCGGGAGGTCTCCGATGAGTTTCGGGAAGAGATGCAGGAAAGGCTGGAGGCGCTTTTTCTGGAGGAAGAGGGCTTCGGCTACATGAAAGGGCATGAGCGCTGGGAATGCTTCTTAAGGGAAAAATTATGGAGAAGAGGCAGACAGAGTTAAGAATAAGATGAAGGGCTGAGGGCCAAAGGATACAGGAGGGACAGATATGGTACACACGATCGAGCCGGTTTATGATGCGCAGTCTAAAATATTGATCCTGGGTAGTTTCCCGTCTGTCAAGTCGCGGGAAATGCAGTTTTTCTACGGACATAAGCAGAACCGTTTCTGGAAAGTACTGGCGCAGGTGCTGGAATGCAAAGTGCCGGAAGATATCCCGCAGAAGAGGGCCATGCTGACGAAACATCATATCGCAGTCTGGGACGTGATCGCCAGCTGTGAAATCACGGGTTCTTCCGATGCCAGTATCCGGGATGTGAAGCCAAACGACTTGTCGCGCATTCTCTCCTGTGCAGACATCCGGGCCATCTATACCAATGGCGGCAAGGCCAATCAGCTGTATCAGAAATATATATTCCCGGTTACCGGGCGGGAGGCGTATCTGCTGCCTTCCACCAGCCCGGCCAATGCGGGGTACTCATTAGAACGCCTGACAGAGGCGTGGAAAGTGATCGTCGAACCGCTGAAAGAAGGTATCTGAGGCAGCAGGGGACTGCCATACTGTATGTAGTACAGGAAAGGTCAGGCGGTGTCAGTGCGCCAGTCGGTTTAACCGGCTGGCCTTGTGATGCTCTTTCCAGACGGTCTTCTTG
>VSOD01000391.1 GCA_009774655.1 Lachnospiraceae bacterium | reverse complement strand
TCTATACCTGCCTGAAAATCGACGAAGTGAACAATCTGGGCGCGGCGAGAATCCGCATACGCTCCCTGCTCTCCGCCATCAAGGTACGGGAGCAGAAGCACAAGCAGCGCACGATCCGTTCCAGCGCCATCAACAAGGTTCCTTTCACCGAGGAGATGCGCAAAGACTATACGATCCTCTGTCCGCAGATGTCACCGATTCATTTCGAAATCCTGCAGGCCGGCTTCAAAGCCTGCGGCTATCACTTCGAAGTGCTGGACAACGCCAACCGGCACGCGGTGGATGTGGGACTGAAATATGTAAATAATGACGCGTGTTATCCTTCCCTGATCGTGGTAGGACAGATCATGGATGCCCTGCTTTCAGGGCGCTATGACTTGAATAAAGTGGCGGTCATCATGACCCAGACCGGCGGCGGATGCCGCGCCACCAACTATGTGGGCTTTATCAGGCGCGCCCTGGAAAAAGCCGGTATGCCGCAGATCCCCGTGATCTCCCTGAACCTGGCCGGCATCGAAACCAATCCCGGCTTTCATCTGAATGCCGAGCTGCTTCTGCGGGCGACCTACAGCGCACTCTTCGGAGACATTTTCATGCGCTGCGTCTACCGTATGCGCCCTTATGAGAAAGAACCGGGCTCCGTAGACCGGCTTCACCGCGAATGGGTTCAAAAATGCTGTACCTTCGTATCCGGCAAACACATGAACCACTTTACCTTCCGCAAAATGTGCCGCCAGATCATACGGGATTTTGACGCCGTTCCGATCCATGAAGAGATGTTAAAACCCAGAGTCGGTATCGTGGGCGAGATCCTTGTGAAATTCGCACCGGCCGCCAACAACCATCTGGTGGAGCTGTTAGAGACGGAAGGCGCCGAGGCTGTCGTGCCCGACCTGCTGGATTTCATGCTCTACTGCTTCTACAACCAGATATACAAAGCGGATTACCTGGGAACCTCCGGCAAAGCGGCGCTTATCTCGAGACTGGGCATCCGGGTAATCGAGAAGCTGCGCGCACCGGCCGCCAAAGCTTTTGAAAAGAGCCGGCACTTCACACCGCCGGTCAGCATCTACAAACTCGTGGAATATGCAGAACCGATCGTCAATATCGGCAACCAGACAGGTGAAGGCTGGTTCCTGACAGGCGAGATGGTAGAACTGATCCACAGCGGCGTCAACAATATCGTCTGCACCCAGCCCTTTGGCTGCCTGCCCAACCATGTGGTCGGCAAAGGCGTTATCAAGGAACTGCGCAGGCGCTTCCCTCTCTCCAATATCGTGGCCATCGACTACGATCCCGGAGCAAGCGAAGTCAACCAGCTGAACCGGATCAAGCTGATGCTGTCCACCGCTCAGAAAAATCTGAAACAAAAGGATATGCAATAAGATCGTTTGAAGACGGTGCGGAGCCTCCGTGGCAGGAATTAAAAATTCTAACGTTGGTAGCCATAAAAATCCCCGGGATGCAGGATCTTCCCAGATCCTGCATCCCGGGGATTCTATTAACATTCCTGTCGAACGACGCAGCAGCGAAACCTGCCGTTATGCTTACGCACATGCGCATCTGTCACATCTGCTTTCTCACCACCAGATATTCATTGTCCAGCTGATAAAAAGAACACGCAAAATTATCTCCGCGCAAAAAGCGGCTCATATCGTCCTCATCCAGATCTACCATACAGACATAGCACTCATAGTCTTCATCATACTGGTAATTGCTGCAAGTATCACAACTGCTCATCGTCCATCCTGCTTTCTAACCCGGCCGCTGCCGCTTAATAAAAAGTCTTGTCCACCCTGCGGTTCACAAACTTGATCTTATCCCTGATCTCCTCCGCCAGTTCCTGAATGGCGTCATCGGCCGTCTCCTTCTGCAGCTGGTTTACACAAAAAATGCAGGTGCCGAATTTGTCATTGGAAAAGAACTTCGGCTTCTCCCACTTTACAAAATAAGATACCCTGTGTTTGAGCAGTAACTTTTCAATCTTCTCCTTGGTCGCAAGATCGTTCACCTGACACCACTCCAGCTCGTTATGTACCTTCACTTTCTGATATGCAGTCTCCATGATCCCCTCCGTGTCTTTTACGGTCAAAGCCGTAGTACAATATGATTATAGCCTATTTTGAGCAAATGTGCAATTATTGCGTGCCTGCTTTTTTTATGATATAGTATAAAAAGGTAACAGTTCAGCCTTCGGCTTCCCTGTTACGGAATCTGCCCATTCCAAGTCGCCTACGGCGAGGGGCAGATTCTTTTGGCCCAATTTACATATTCTCACGGCCTTTGCAGTAAATGCAAAGACCTGGACTGAACGGTTACATAAAAATTTACTATTCACGGTGCCCTGCCCCCTGCTGCTGGGCGTCCGGCTGATATACCAAATTTATGAAATGTGAGGAACGATACCATGCCCATCAAAGTAGCAGATTCTCTACCGGCAACCACCACACTGGAGAAGGAAAATATTTTCGTCATGACGGAATACCGTGCCATGCACCAGGATATCCGGCCGCTGGATGTGCTGATCCTGAATCTGATGCCTACCAAGATCGTGACAGAGACCCAGCTTCTGCGCAAACTGTCCAACACACCGCTGCAGGTCAATGTGGAGTTCCTGCAGACCGCCAGCTATGTGCCGCAGCATACCGATTCCAATCATCTGGAATCCTTCTACACTACCTTCGATCAGGTAAAAGACCGGAAATACGACGGCATGATCATCACCGGCGCGCCTTTGGACTATGTGAAATTCGAGGATGTCACCTACTGGGATGAACTCTGCACCATTATGGCCTGGGGAAAGAAACACGTCCACTGTACACTGCATCTGTGCTGGGGCGCTTTCGCCGGACTCTATTACCTCTACGGGCTGGACCGCTATGATTTGAAAGAAAAACTCTCCGGTGTCTACGCCCACAAGATCATTAAGAAGAATTCGCCCTTTTTCCGGGGGTTCGACGATATCTTCTATGCGCCGCAGTCCCGTGCCATGGGAATCACAGCCGAGAAGATAGCCTCCGTCCCGGATCTGGAGTTGATGGCTATATCCGACGAGGCCGGTGTCACCATCGTCAAGACAACCGACAGCCGGCATTTCTTCGTCACCTGCCATCCGGAATACGATGCCGATACGCTGGCGCAGGAATACTACCGTGATCTGGGCAAAGGCATGAATCCGGCTGTACCGGCCAACTATTTTCCGGACGACAACCCGGAGAATCCGCCCATCGTCAACTGGCGCTCCACCGGACAGCTGTTGTATTCCAACTGGTTGAATTATTACGTATACCAGACGACGCCGTATGATATTCGGACGATTGAATAAAGGGGTCGGAAACGGTTTGTTTTCAAGGGTTTGCAGTACTGCGCCCAGGATGCGGCGCACATAAAAAAGAGAATACCCTGTCTTGCAGGTTCTTTCTTGATTTTGGGTATCATAAGGTAAAAAGCAGGTAGAAATATCTGCTTTTTATTTATGACCATCAAGAAGATGATGAAACGTTGCATATCTTTATAAAATCAAGTCCCCATACATGTCGCTGTCCCAAATCCGGCCTGTAGCACGTGACCGGGCCAGCGCTTATGCTTCTGCGATCAATGAAGTCCTCCTCGGATGTATTCAGGTTGCAGACTGATTCCACCTTTTGCAGAATCTGCCGGACTACCTGAAGGAATGCTCATGTACAGTAAAGAAGCAAGCAACCGAAAACAAGAGATAGACCGCCAGCACCACACTATTCCATGAGATAGCCAGTTATACACATTCCTACAAGTCCAAACTTTTTCCTGCAAGAATCACCCTATCTTTCCTATCTTTTTATAAAATTTAAATTTTCATTATGGTATTGCATTATCACCTACATGGTGTTAATATATTCATACACCCACAAAATGTTAATATAAAAGGAGGACAAAATGGCACAGCAAATTTCTGAATCTGAATTGGTACTAATGAAAATCATTTGGAAGAATGGCGGCACAGCCCTATACTCTGTCATCATGGAGGAATTGGAAAAAGATAAAAGCGAATGGAAGAACAACACCGTACTCACGCTGCTTTCTCGTCTGGGCGAAAAAAAATTCTTGAAAGTGAAAAAAATCGGCAGGAAGAATGAGTATGTGGCTACGGTAACAGAAGCAGAATACCAGACCATGCAGACCCACAGCTT
>VSOD01000390.1 GCA_009774655.1 Lachnospiraceae bacterium | reverse complement strand
GCTTATGACGAGATCCTGCATGACGTCTGTCTGCAGAATCTGCCGGTTATTTTTGCCGTTGACAGGGCGGGACTGGTGGGCAGCGACGGGGAGACGCATCAGGGGATCTTTGATCTGTCGTACCTGTCTTCCATACCGAATATGCAGATCATGGCCCCAAAGAATAAATGGGAGCTTTCCGATATGATGAAATTTGCCCTTGCGGCCGGGCGGCCGATGGCGATCCGCTATCCGCGGGGCGAGGCATTTGACGGGCTGCGGGATAACCGCGTCCCTATTGAGGCCGGCAGGAGTGAAGCAATCTACGAAGAGGAGGATATCATCCTCTTTGCGGTGGGCAGCATGGTGAAGGTTGCGTTGGACGTGCGGGAGCAGCTTAAAGAGAGAGGTTATTCCTGTTCACTGACGAATGCCCGTTTTGTGAAGCCGATTGATGAGCAGGCAATACGGGAAGCATGCAGAGAACACAGACTGATCGTAACGATGGAAGAAAATGTGGCCAGCGGCGGGTACGGCGAGAAGGTCAGGGCATATGTGGATGAGATCGGTGAGTCCTCACAGGTGCTCAACATAGCGATACCTGACGAGTACGTGGAGCATGGCAACGTGGAGCTGCTCAAGCGTGAGATTGGGATTGATGCAGATTCCATCGTGATGAAGATTATGACGCGGTATGTGTCCATGGCCGGCGGACGCGGCTGATGTGAGCGGTACTGGGCCGGACAGGCCGGACTGCCTGACAAAGAAGGAGACGCAGCGGTAGAGATGAAAGAGAGACTGGATGTTATTCTGGTAAAGCAGGGATTTGCGCCGTCGAGAGAGAAGGCGAAGGCTATTCTGATGGCCGGCAATGTCTTTGTGGACGGCCAGCGGGAAGACAAGGCCGGAACGACCTTCGATGAAAGCAGGATCCATATCGAGATAAAGGGAAGCAGCCTGAAATATGTGAGCCGGGGCGGCCTGAAACTGGAGAAAGCCATGAAGCAGTTCCCGATCGCGCTTTCCCATACGGTCTGTATGGATATCGGGGCTTCCACGGGCGGCTTTACGGACTGTATGCTGCAAAACGGGGCAGATCTGGTATTTGCCGTGGATGTAGGGCACGGCCAGCTGGCCTGGAAGCTGCGCAATGACGAACGGGTCGTCTGTATGGAGAAGACCAATTTCCGTTACGTGACGCCGGAAGATATTGACCGGCAGATCGACTTTGCGTCGGTGGATGTTTCTTTTATCTCGCTGACGAAAATCTTGATCCCGGCCAGGAATCTGCTGCGGGAACAGGGGCATATGGTGTGCCTGATCAAGCCGCAGTTCGAGGCCGGCAGGGATAAAGTAGGCAAGAAGGGGGTCGTCCGGGATCCGGCAGTACATAAGGAAGTGATCGGCAAGGTGATCGACTATGCCGGTCTGGTGGGATTCGGGATCTTGGGACTGACTTATTCACCGATCAAAGGCCCGGAAGGCAATATCGAATATCTGATCTATCTGGAAAAAGAAAGAGAGATTCCGGAGGCGGTAGAGGCCATGACGGAAGCAGAAGCGGAAGGTGCGCTTCGGGAATTGACGAAGCGGCAGGATGGCATGGCGCACAGCGCCGAAATGGAAGCGCTGGCCGCGCGTATTGTCGCCGAGGCACACGGCGCTCTGGATGAGACGAAGCAGACATTATGAAGTATTTTTATCTGATCACAAACGAGGTGAAGGATCCGGAGGGCTTCTACACCCGGAAGATAACTGCATATTTGGCCGCGCATGGCGGAAAAGTGGTCTGTACGGAGCATGCGGCATCATATCCCAAATTATGTAAACCGGATTTGGCAAAACCGGAAGTGCCGGACTGTATTCTGGTGCTGGGAGGGGACGGGACGCTTCTGCGGGCGGCCAGAAATCTATTGAATCAGGATATTCCGCTTCTGGGCATTAACCTGGGCACGCTGGGGTATCTGGCGGAGGTGGAGATCGCCGCCATAGAGGAAGCGCTGGATAAGCTGCTGGCCGACCGGTTTACGCGGGAAGAGCGGATGATGCTGGAGGGACAGGTGCGGCGGCAGGACATGGCGGAACAGAACTATGCCCTGAATGATATTGTGATCTCCAGATGCGGTTCTCTGCAGGTGCTGACTTTTCAGATCTATGTGAACGGGCAGTTTTTGAACAGCTACAGTGCGGACGGCATGATCGTGGCGACGCCCACGGGATCTACCGGCTATAACATGTCGGCGGGCGGTCCGATCGTGGAGCCGGGCGCCAGTCTTCTGCTGTTGACGCCAATCTGCCCGCATACGCTGAATACAAGAAGCATCGTGCTGGCTCCTGATGACGAGATCAGAATAGAGATTCCGAGAGGGAAGGACGGACAGCGGCAGACGGTGGAAGCCAGTTATGACGGAAGCCATAAGGTGAGACTGCAGACCGACGACAGTATCGTGATCCGCCGGGCAGATAAGACTACCGGTATTTTGAAATTGAATACGGAGAGTTTCCTGACAGTGCTGCACAAGAAGATGAGCGAATAGGGGAAAGGCCGTATCAATAAAAGCGCAGCAGGAATAACAACAGCAGCAGGCAGCAAAGAAAACGCAGCATTCGGGCGAACAGCAATAAATGATAAGAAACAGATAACGAGACAACAGGTATATGAAAAAGAGAAGACATGAAAAAATAATCGAATTGATCGGTCAGTATGAGATTGAAACACAGGAGGAGCTGGCTGACAGACTGTGTGCGGCGGGTTATCAGGTGACACAGGCCACGGTATCGCGGGATATCAGAGAGTTGAAGCTGTCCAAGATCTCAGGCGGTAACGGCAGACAGAAGTACATTGCCTTTACCCGGGAGGAGACACATTTAGGGGATAAGTATATCCGGGTGTTGAGAGAAGGGTATGTATCCATGGAGCTGGCGCAGAATCTTCTGGTCATGAAGACAGTGTCCGGTATGGCGATGGCGGTGGCGGCCGCGGTGGATGCCCTGAAGATCGAGGAGATTGTGGGCTGTATTGCGGGTGACAATACGATTATGATGGCAATGCGCAGTGAGGACGCGGCGGCCCAGGTGATGGAACAGTTAAAACAGATGATAGAATAATGTGATGGGGTTTACGATAAGAGGTGGCAGAATGTTACAAAGTTTACATGTGAAGAATCTGGCCTTGATCGATGAGATCGAAGTTACTTTTGGAGAGGGCCTGAATATCCTGACCGGAGAAACAGGCGCCGGTAAATCCATTATCATCGGTTCGATCAACCTTGCGCTGGGCGCCAAGGCGGATAAAGATATGATACGTACCGGGGCGGAGTATGCACTGGTGGAGCTTGTTTTTACAGTGGAGGGGCAGCAGCTGGCAGCCATTGAGGAGCTGGAGCTGCCCGTGGAGGACGGCCAGATCATCCTCCAGCGCAGGATCCTGCAAAGCCGCAATGTCTGTAAGGTGTGCGGCGAGACGGTGACGGCCAGACAGCTTAAACAGCTGGGAGAGATCCTGCTTGACATACACGGGCAGCATGAACATCAGTCGCTGTTAAAGCCGGCAAAGCAGCTGGAGATACTGGATGCCTACGCGGGGGAAGCGCTTTTGTCTCATAAGGAAAAACTGCGGGAACTCTACAGCCGGTATCGCAGTGCCGTGGACGAGCTGGAGCACAGCGAGGTGGACGAAGAGACGAGGAAGCGAGAGGCGGCGCTGGCGGAATTTGAATGCCAGGAGATTGAAGAGGCGGCCCTTGTTCCCGGGGAAGATGAGGAAATAGAGCAGCTTTACCGGAAACTTGTCAACGGACAGAAGATCCAGGATGCGGTCGGGCTGGCTCACGCGCTGTGCGGATACGAGGAAAACGGTGTGGGCAGCAGCGTGGGACGGGCGCTTAAGGAGATGCGGTCCGTAGCGGCTTATGATACGGCCCTGCAGGAGTTTGAACAGCAGCTTCTGGATATAGACGGCCTGCTCAACGACTACAACAGGGCGGTGGCGGATTATCTGTCGGAGCTGGAATTCGACGGGGAACTTTTTGACCGCACGGAGAAAAGGCTGAATCTGCTGAATCATTTAAAGGCAAAATATGGCAATTCGATCGAAGACGTTCTGGCTTATCAGGCGCAGGCGCAGCATACGCTGGAAAAATACAGAGATTACGACGCTTACCGTATGGAATTGACCAAACGCGCAGATACTTTAAA
>VSOD01000039.1 GCA_009774655.1 Lachnospiraceae bacterium | reverse complement strand
GCCGACCGGTGGTGTGGGCAAGTGGTGGGCACGTTGTTCGGCGTTATGATCAACGGTACGATCTCCACGCTTGTAAAATCCAACGGTAAGCTGGTCAGCTCCTGGGCAAATATCGTGACGGCCATCCTGCTGTGCTTCTTCATCGTGCTGCAGGCAGTGCTGGCGAATATCAAAGAGAGAAAGAAAGCATAATCTGGTGTGGGATTTCGGAGGCGTGTGCGCAGGTACGCGTCTCCGTTTTCTGTATTTAACTAATCGTAAAATAATTTAAAAAAACATATAAGAACAGCTTGCGCAGTAAGCGGGAAGAGTGATAAAATTTAAAACAGAGAAGCAACAGAAGTCCCTGGTAATCTTTAAGCGCGGAAAGCCGCGCAGAAATGGAGAAAAACATGAAAGCAGTAAAAAATTACAAGTTCTGGTTTTGCACCGGATCCCAGGATCTTTACGGGGATGAGTGCCTGCGGAAAGTGGCCGAACATTCGGCGAAGATCGTGGAAGGGCTGAACGCCTCCGGCTATCTTCCTTTTGAGGTGGTGCTCAAGCCGACACTGATCAGCCAGGCGTCGATCCGTAAGACATTCAACGACGCCAACAACGATCCGGACTGTGCGGGCGTGATCACGTGGATGCACACCTTTTCGCCGGCGAAGATGTGGATTCTGGGCTTAAAAGAGTTCAAGAAACCGCTCTGCCATCTGCACACGCAATTCAATCAGGAAATCCCCTATGACACGATCGACATGGATTTCATGAATGAGAACCAGTCAGCCCACGGCGACAGGGAGTACGGCCATATCGTAAGCCGCATGGGAATCGAGCGGAAGATCATTGTCGGTCACTGGACGAGCGAGAGCGTATTAAAACAGCTGGGCAGCTGGATGAGGACGGCGCTGGGTGTGATCGAATCTTCTCATATCCGTGTATGCCGTTTCGGCGACAACATGAACAATGTAGCGGTCACCGAAGGCGACAAGGTGGAAGCGCAGATCAAGTTCGGCTGGGAGATCGACCATTACTGTGTCAATGATGTGGTGGAATATGTGGATGCGGTTCCGCAGGGCGAAGTGAATGCGCTGGTGGAAGAGTATTACAGCAGATATAAGATCATCGACGACGGCAGGGATGCCGACGAATTCAGACGGCATGTGGCAGTGCAGGCACAGCAGGAGATCGGTATCGAGAAATTCCTTACAGAGAATGACTATCATGCGGTAGTGACGCATTTCAATATGCTGGGCGGTCTCAAACAGCTGCCGGGCCTTTCCATCCAGAGACTGATGGAGAAGGGCTACGGTTTCGGCGCCGAAGGCGACTGGAAAGTAGCGGCGATGGTTCGCATGATGAAACTGATGACTGCGGACATCAAGGACGCGAAGGGAACTTCTTTGATGGAAGATTATACTTACAATCTGGTGCCCGGCAAGGAAGGCATTCTGCAGGCGCATATGCTGGAGGTATGTCCGTCCGTTGCGGAGGGTGAAGTCGGTATCAGAGTCTGCCCGCTTTCCATGGGGAACAGAGAGGATCCTGCCCGCCTTGTGTTCACATCCAAGACCGGTCCCGCAGTGGCATGTTCTCTGGTTGATCTGGGCACCAGATTCCGTCTGCTGATCAATGCGGTTGACTGTAAGAAAGTGGAGAAGCCCATGCCGAAACTGCCGGTAGGTACGGCATACTGGACACCGCAGCCGAATATGGAAGTGGGTGCGACAGCCTGGATTCTGGCAGGCGGCGCACATCATACCGCGTTCTCCTACGACCTGACGGTGGATCAGATGGTTGACTGGGCGGCAGCCATGGGGATTGAGAGCGTCGTGATCGATCAGGATACGACGATCCGGAACTTTAAGAATGAACTGCGGTGGAATGAGGCGGCGTTTCGCGCGTAATGGAAGCCCCTCGCCACAGGCGACTTGGAATGGGCAGATTCCGTAACAGAGAAGCCGAAGGCTGAACTGTTACTGATTTGTGTGTAAATGGACAGCGGTACATTGTCTTGGGCACGTATATGTAGTATAGTGGATAAAGAGTCTTTATAAAACGGAGGTACGGTATGGGAGCAAAAGAGTGTATTGCCGGCGGCAGAGCGGTTCTGGGAATCGAATTCGGATCAACCAGGATCAAGGCCGTGCTGGTGGATGAGAACAATCAGCCGATCGCGTCGGGGGCGCATGACTGGGAGAACCGGCTGGAGAACGGCATCTGGACTTACAGTCTGGAGGATATCTGGTCGGGACTGCAGGACTGCTATCGGAAGCTGGCAGAGGATGTGCAGGCGCAGTACGGCGAGAAGCTGACAAAACTCGGGGCCATCGGGTTCAGCGCCATGATGCACGGGTATATGGCGTTTAACGGGAAGGACGAGTTGATGGTGCCTTTCCGCACATGGAGGAATACGATCACGGAGGAGGCTTCCAACAAGCTGACGGAACTTTTCCGGTATCATATTCCGCAGAGATGGACGATTGCGCATCTCTATCAGGCGATCCTGAACGGCGAAGAGCATGTGGCGGATCTGAGATTCGTGATCACGCTGGCGGGTTATATTCACTGGAAGCTGACAGGAGAGAAGATCGTCGGCGTCGGTGAGGCATCGGGTATGTTCCCGATTGATATTGCTACAGGGCAGTTTAACGAGAAGATGATCGCACAGTTTAATGAGGCGGTAGCAGACAAAGGTTATGCGTGGAAAGTGCAGGATATCCTGCCGGCGGTCTATACGGCCGGACAGCAGGCGGGCGCGCTGACGGCGGAAGGCGCGAAGCTGCTGGATCCTACGGGCACACTGGAAGCGGGCGTGCCGTTCTGTCCGGCGGAAGGCGATGCGGGAACAGGTATGGCGGCGACCAACAGCGTGGCCAGACGTACCGGTAATGTATCGGCCGGAACCAGCGTATTCGGTATGATCGTGCTGGAGAAGGAGCTGTCGAAGGTGTATGACGCCATTGATCTGGTGACCACGCCGGACGGCAGTCTGGTGGCGATGGTGCACTGCAATAACTGCACTTCGGATCTGAATGCCTGGGTAAATCTTTTCAGGGAGTATTCCGAGCTGATGGGTCATAAGGTGGATATGAACGAGCTGTACGGCAGCCTCTACCGCAAAGCGCTGGAAGGGGACGACGACTGCGGCGGCCTGCTGGCGTACAATTATTTCTCGGGTGAGCATGTGACAGGCTTTAATGAGGGCCGTCCGCTGTTTGTCCGTACACCGGACGCGAAATTCGATCTGGCGAATTTCATGAGGGTACATCTGTTTACCTCATTGGGCGCGTTGAAGACCGGATTTGACATTCTGTTCAGGGAAGAGGACGTGCAGGTGGATGAGATCCTTGGCCACGGCGGACTGTTTAAGACCAAAGGCGTGGGACAGAGCATACTGGCAGCAGCCATGAATGCGCCGGTGAGCGTGATGGAGACTGCCGGAGAGGGCGGCGCGTGGGGAATCGCGCTGCTGGCTTCCTACATGGTCAATAAGGGCGCAGACGAAAGCCTGGCGCAGTTTTTGGACAGCAAAGTGTTCGCAGGCCAGAAGGGCGAGAAGCTGGCGCCGGCGCAAAAGGACGTGGAGGGCTTTGATGCTTTCATGAAGCGCTACAGCGCAGGACTGGCCATCGAGAGGGCAGCGGTGGAGAGCATTTAGGACTATTAAGAGAGAAAAGAAAGGTGTGACAAGACAAAATGTTAGAGGAATTAAAGAAACGGGTCTATGAAGCAAACATGCTCCTCCCTCAGTATGGATTAGTCACTTTTACATGGGGTAACGTCAGTGAGATCGACCGGGAGAGCGGCATCTTCGCGATCAAGCCCAGCGGCGTGGACTATGATAAACTGACACCGGAAGACATGGTACTGGTGGATCTGGAGGGCAATAAGGTCGAGGGCAGATACAATCCTTCCTCCGATACGGCTACACATGTGGAGCTGTACAAGGCGTACAGGGATATTGGCGGTGTGGTACATACCCATTCTTCCTACGCTACCAGCTGGGCTCAGGCCGGACGAAGCATCCCCTGTTACGGCACGACCCACGCGGACTATTTTTACGGGGAAATTCCCTGTCTCAGATGTCTGTACGCGGAGGAGATCGAGGAGGCTTACGAGAAGAACACGGGCCTTCTGATCGTCAGTGAATTTGCAAGGCTGGGCAAAGATCCGGCGGCAGTGCCTGCTGTATTGTGCAAGAACCACGGCCCTTTTGCGTGGGGCAAAGATGCGCATGAAGCGGTACACAATGCGGTTGTTCTGGAGGAGGTTGCCAAGATGGCATACCGTGCGGAGACGATCGAGGCGAGGATTCAGCCGGCTCCCCGGGAACTGCAGGATAAGCATTATTATCGTAAGCACGGTGCGAATGCCTATTATGGACAGGGAATAGAATGAAAAATGTTATTAAAATAGAATTTCGACATAATTATTCAAAAAAATACAAAAATTATGAAAAAATTTAAAATAACTATGGAGACTTGACAGTATTTGTGTTACACTATAGTTGAAATTGTAAAGTTGCTTTTGATTGCATAATAACAAACAAAGTAACACAAAAGGTCGCAATGAGCAGGAAAGTCAGGTTGAAAAGCCTGACTTTCCTGTCAGAAAGATATTTTTCGCGCGGCCTTAATTTTTTAAATGGAGGTCAGAAATGAACAAATTAGAGTTACAGAAAACAGCTAATGAAGTTCGCAAGGGAATCATAACCGCAGTGCACGGCGCCAAGGCGGGACATCCGGGCGGCTCTTTGTCCGCGGCAGACTTATTTACATATCTCTACTTTGAAGAGATGAACGTGGATCCGAAGGATCCGAAGAAGGCGGACAGAGACCGTTTCGTACTTTCCAAGGGGCATACGGCTCCGGGCCTTTACTCCACACTGGCCAACAGGGGCTATTTTCCGGTTGAGGATCTGCCCACACTGCGTCATCTCGGTTCCTATCTGCAGGGACATCCCTGTATGCAGGAGACACCCGGAGTGGATATGTCGTCCGGATCTCTGGGACAGGGTATCTCCGCGGCGGTAGGTATGGCGCTGGCAGCGAAGATGGACAACAAAGACTATAGAGTCTATACTCTGCTTGGCGACGGTGAGATTCAGGAAGGCCAGGTATGGGAAGCTTCCATGTTTGCGGGACACCGTAAGCTGGATAATCTGGTAGTGATCGTAGATAACAACGGCCTGCAGATCGACGGTAAGATTGACGATGTATGTTCTCCGTACCCGATCGACAAGAAGTTCGAGGCATTTAACTTCCATGTGATCAACATTGACGGCAATGATTTCGATCAGATCGATGCGGCATTTAAGGAAGCAAGAGCGACCAAAGGTATGCCGACGGCCATCATCTGTAAGACGGTAAAAGGCAAGGGCGTTTCCTTTATGGAGAACAGCGCAGGATGGCACGGCAAGGCTCCTAACGATGAGGAGTATGCGGTGGCAATGGCAGATCTTACGAAGATCGGTGAAGAATTAGGAGGTGCAAACTAATGGCAGACGTTAAGAAAATCGCTACGCGTGAAAGTTATGGTAATGCACTTGCCGAGTGTGGTGCTGATTTCCCGAATCTGGTAGTGCTGGATGCAGACCTTGCAGGCGCTACCAAGACAGGTGTGTTCCAGAAGGCTTTTCCGGACCGCCATATCGACTGCGGTATCGCAGAGTGTAATATGACAGGTATTGCGGCAGGACTTGCTACCTGCGGTAAGATTCCTTTTATCAGTTCCTTTGCAATGTTTGCGGCAGGAAGGAACTTCGAGCAGGTTCGTAACTCCATCGGTTATCCGCATCTGAATGTGAAGATCGGTGCTACCCATGCCGGCATCACGGTAGGAGAAGACGGTGCGACCCATCAGTGTAACGAGGATGTGGCGTTGATGAGGACGGTTCCGGGTATGACAGTGGTTGTTCCCGCTGATGATGTGGAGGCGAAGGCGGCCGTGCGTGCTGCGATCGAGTTCGAGGGGCCTGTATATCTCCGCTTTGGACGTGCGGCTGTGCCGGTGATCAACGACAGGCCGGATTATAAGTTCGAGCTGGGCAAGGGCGTTCTCTTAAGAGAAGGCAGGGATGTGACGATCATTGCCAGCGGCATCACGGTAGCGTCCGCGCTGGAAGCGGCAGAGAAGCTGGAAGCTGACGGTATCAGCGCAGAAGTGATCAATATCCATACGATCAAGCCGCTGGATGAAGAGCTGGTGGTGGCATCCGCGAAGAAGACCGGCAAGGTAGTGACCGCGGAAGAACATTCCGTGATCGGTGGTCTGGGCAGCGCAGTGTGCGACTGCTTATGCGAGAAGTGTCCGACCCCTGTTCTGAAGATCGGTATGCAGGATGTCTTCGGAGAGTCAGGCCCTGCTGGCGCGCTGGTTGAGAAATACGGACTGGACGGCAAGGGAATCTACGAGTCTGTGAAGAAATTTGTATGACCGTACAAATTATACCATATAGTAGGAAAAGATAATGTCTGAAAAAAATACAAGAAAAAACATTCTTGCGCCCTCTATTCTGGCAGCCGATTTCTCTGTCCTCGGACAGCAGATTAAGGAAGCTGCCGGAGCGGGCGCGGAATACATACATATTGACGTGATGGACGGTGTGTTTGTACCGTCGATTTCCTTCGGGATGCCGCTGATCCAGTCGATCCGTAAGGTGACGGATAAAGTGTTCGACGTTCATCTGATGATCGTGGAGCCGGAGCGCTATGTGAAGCAGTTTAAGGAGTGCGGCGCCGACAGCATCACCTTTCATCTGGAAGCCACCGAGGATGCGGACGCGTTGATCGACCAGATCCATGCGCTGGGATGCCGGGCCGGCATGTCCATCAAACCGAAGACGCCGGTCGAGGTGGTCAGGAAGTATCTGTCGAAGATCGACATGCTGCTGGTGATGACGGTGGAGCCGGGATTCGGCGGACAGAAGTATATACCGGAATCTACGGAGCGCATCAGGCGGGCGAGAGAGCTGGCTGATGAGCTGGGTGTCGATCTGGACATTCAGGTGGATGGCGGAGTCGGTCAGGACAACGTGCATGTGGTGCTGGAAGCAGGCGCCAATGTGGTGGTGTCCGGGTCGGCAGTGTTCCATGGGGATATTACGGATAATGTGAAGAGGTTTACGGCGCAGCTTTAAGGCTGCGCCGCTTTTTTACGGTAGTTTATGATCTTTTTGTGATATAGTGTTTGGGGGATATCCCATAGTATTTTTTAAAACATTTACTGAAATATCCTGCATCGTGGTAGCCTACTCTGGCTGCTGTCTCTGAAATATTGTAATTTGAGAGATCCAGCAGTTGTTTTGCAGTCTGCATTCTGATGTTCAGGATATAATTTCCAATGGTGCTGTCAGTATGCTTTTTGAAAAGAAAGCACAGATGCTGCTCATTGATATTGAAAATACGGGATAATAAGCAGGATCCCAGCTCCGGTTCATTAAAGTGGTCTTCTATATAATTTTTTACTTTGGCGATCGTAATATGGTTGAATGGTTGTACCGGATTCGTGACAGCGCCTGTGAGCAAATGAACCATTTTCATATAGGCGGCCTGTATTTCCTGCAACGTATTGCATTTATTGTCGTTGTCAAGTTCAAGAGTCACATCGAATTTGACATTATATTCCATACATATATCCGCAATTTCTTTCAGCAGGATACGAAGCTGTCTGATGGTGTGGACAGGTTCCGGTTTCTGTGTCTGGATCAGATCAAAAACGGCCCGGCTGTTTGTGATGATGCCGAGATAGTTATTGCTCCGGATGCAGCGGCTGATCTCCTGTTTCCGGGCATTGAGCAGCTGGTCAGACAGTTGTACGTGTATGGCCCCGGAATTCGACGGATAGTCATATATGCCGTTCATGGAATAAAAGATACAATATTGCTGCAGTGCAAGAATATTCCGGCAGGCGTGCGGAATGTCTTTTAGTTCTGCACAGGGGCTGTCAACACAGACCGTGATGGCAAGCTGTCTGTTACGGTTAAGGGCTGTGGTCATTTTTTGCAGAGCATCTTCCAGTGTCGAAGTGTTCTTCCCGGTATTTTCCTGCATGGCAAAAAGCAGAAGAATAGAGGTATTGTCCGTCGTACCGATACACTGCATTTTACTTTCTGCCAAAAGTTCATTCAGGATGTTCTCTGCGGCAAAGGCGTAGATATCCAGAGTTTTCTTATCCGGCAGATCGCCCTGCTGGGTGATGGAGAGGGAAGCGGATGCAAAGCAGGCGGAGTCGGCCGGAAAATGGATCTCATCGGCAAGCTGAATCAGCTCATCGGAAAAGCTGCCTCCCTGCATGAGCCTGTGCATAAAGGTAGAGACCAGGTAAGCCTTATTCCGGTGTTCCTTCTGTGTCAGGGCAGAAAGCGTCTGCGATATAGAGCGGTTGACATCTATCTTGTTGGATACCTTTTGCAGGCATTCGAACAAATTTTGAGGCGTGATGGGTTTTAACAGAAAATCTTCCACGCCGAGCCGGATAGCCTTTTGGGCATAGTCAAACCGGTCATAGCCTGAAATGATGATAAAGCGGGGCTTCTTCTCCTGATGCAGGGCATGCTGTACCACGGAAAAGCCGTTCAGTTGTGGCATGGAAATATCAAGCAGCACAATATCAGGGTGGAATTGATCGATCAGTTTGATGCCGTCAGCGCCGTTGCAGGCTTCGCCGATCACTGTATACTGTTCGGCGAAAGCCGCAATATACTTGAGCAGAACCTGCCGGAAATAAAATTCATCGTCTATGATCGCGATCGTCTTCATGCTTCACCTCCGTTTAATGCAACTTTAGGGATGATCAGAGTAATGCGGGTGTATTCGCCAAGCCGGCTTTCGATCTTAATATCATACAGATCACCAAAAAACATTTTCAGCCTGCGGTTAATATTGGATAGACCAAAGGAGTCAGAGGGCACAGCCTGTTTGTGATCTATTGTCTGGAGCAGGATATGTAATTTTGAAGCGGATATACCCTGTCCGTTGTCTTCTACCGTGAAGATCAGCTGTTGAGCGTCTTCGGTGACGTCTATATGAATGGTCCCTTTGTTTTGATAATTTGTCATTCCGTGAATGACCGAATTCTCAAGAAGAGGCTGCAGAGTTAATTTCGGTATGGAATAGTCACAAATATTTTCCGCGTACCCGATCGAATAATTGAAATATTCGGGGTGGCGCATCTTTTCCAGGGAAAGATAGTTTTCGGATATTTTCAGTTCGTCTCTAATACTGATGATATCAGCGCCATGGCTCAGGGAAAGCCTGTAAAACATGGAGAGGGATGTGAGCGCGGTACTTGCGGTCTCATTCATCTCCAGATCGATCAGCGCTTTGATCATTTCCAGTGTATTATAGAGGAAATGCGGCTTGATCTGAGACTGAAGCAGTTTAAACTGATATTCTGTTTTCTCCGCATGTTCTTCATAGATAGAGTTCAACAGTTCATTTGTTTTATTCATCATATAATTATATCCATGATACAGGGTTTCCACTTCATCCATGGTCTGTGGCACCAGGATCGTCTGATAAGAATCTTCCGTTATTTTTTCCATATGTGCAGACAAAACATGCAGAGGGTTGGAGATGGATCTTGCAATAAAAAATGCTGCAGTCAGGAAAGCGGCAAGAGCAAGTGTGGCTGTACCGAGCATGACTCTGGATAATACTTTCTGCTCTGACATCAATGCCTCTAACGGATAGGAGGTCACTATTTTCCAGGGAATATCATTGAGCTCTCTTATGGAGTACAGCAATGCATCGCGGTTAAAAGGCGAAGAAAGATGTATTTCATTATGCAGCAGGTCCGAAAACTGACTGCTGTTTAAGGCAGCTGCCTGTTCCGATATAAAAGGCTGTCCGACCAGAGAAAGGTCAGAGGAGAGCAGTATTGTGTCTTCGGTGTCCAAAATATAGAAACTGCTGTTGGTATCGGCAGGCAGGTATTTTTCAAAGATGGATGACAGCGTAGAGGAGTCGATCAAAAAAACAATATACCCGCAGACCTGATTTAAATCCAGCCGTACAATGGGTTTTGAAAGGATAAATGTATAGAGCGCCTCGGAGGAGGAGGGTATTTTATTTTCATGTACAAGATAAGGCCCACTGATACGGGGCGCAAGGGTATCGGCGTGGAGCTGTCTGATCGACTGTGCATCGAAGCCCTGGATATTAGACATATTATAATCACTTACCTGAAAGAAATCTCCTTTTAAAGATAAAATACCCCAATGGTTAATGGCGGAGTTCAGGCCGATAATGGAATTGATCACTGCGTTAAGGGACTGGAAAAGGGCATACTGCTGGCTTTCAGAAGCAGGCGGGACCGGATATTTCATGGCCGTTTTAATCAGGGTATCGTTCAGGGATGTTGTTATGGCGTAATCGTACAGGTGACTCATGGTAGCATCAATGGACGAAGAAAGGGCGGCAATCTCCCGCTGTGAACTGGATTGCGCTTCGGCGGCAAAGGTATAGCGTGTGGACAGTGTGAGGATGGTATACAGTATTAAAATTATAGTACAGAATATGACCGCAAATCGTATAAAGATGCGGCTCTGTATAGAATGAAATCTTTTTTTGACAGTTTTGTATGGTTTGTGTTCCATAAGATATCTCCTCCCGATTGCACAGTGATTTCGAAAACGCAATACTGGTACAATTTATGAATATTATATATAAGTTTATCGGGAAAATATATGGCTGCGGCTGGTTTACCTAAAATCTTCCCGATTTTACGAATAAGTTCCATTTAAACAGGTATCCGTTTGTCATACAATGAATCCAACATAGAGAAAGCGCTTGTCTGTGAAAACAACAACATGAACAGGAGGATTACAATTATGAGGAAAAGATGGACAGCATTGTTATGTGCAACAGCTGTGACTGCCGGTTTACTAAACGGATGCGGAAATGCAGAAAATGCAGGGAATACGGCTGATCCCGGAAATGTCGTTGCGGTAGATGAGGTACAGCAGGAACAGGCGGAAGGCGAGACGCTGTATATTCATTATATGACGTGCAGAAATGAAAATGATGCGGTGATTCTTTCCATGCAGGATGTTGCCGAGCGCTATCATGAAGAACATCCGGAGCTGGATTTTACATTTGAGGTGGAGAGCATTCCGGACAGAACTTCCTATCTGCAGAAATTGAAGATTCTGGGCGCCAGTGACGAGCTGCCGGAATGGTTTGAATCGGATCCGGACACCTGGGTTGAAAGCATCTCAAAGCAGGGCAAGATTTACGATATCAACAGCCTGTATGATGAGCTTGGCGTACAGGACAAGATCTTTGATATATCAAAAGAGTATGCAAAACTGAATGACGGCAGTTTGTGGCTGATGACATTCCAGTGTAATACAGAGTACTTCTTCTATCATAAAAATATGTTTGAAGATGCAGGTATTACAGCAGAACCACAAAATTTTGACGAGTTTATAGAGGCGTGTGAGAAGTTGAAAGCAAAAGGATATACACCTCTTGCGGTTGGCAGCGACTGGCCTCCGCTTCGCTACTTCGCGATGATTCCTTTCAGGATGACAGGGAATACCTATATTGAAAATGCTGTGTCCGGTAAAGGTTCCTTTGGGGAAGAGGCCGGCTTGAAGGCAGCAGAATTTATGCAGAAAATGGGCGATTTTTATCAGATCGGATGGACAACGGCAGACTCCAATACAATGACGGATTTGTTTGCCAGCGGACAGACCGCCATGATCTACAACGGCACATGGGCACTTGCGGATGTGACAGATGAGAATAAGGAACTTCTGGACGATATCGACTATTTCACGATGCCGGTTTATTCCGAGAATGACGGAACGGCGGCGACTGATTTCTTTGCCAATTCCGGAATCGGTACAGCAGTCAGAGCAGATGCCATGACGGATCAGATGAAGGATTTCATCGGCTATCTTCTGGAACATTATGCGGATGCGGCGCTGAGCCATAATATACTGCCCTCCGTTATGCCTGATGCAGAGACGATCGCCGGCCTGCCGGAAATATACCAGCAGGTGATCAAGGACGTAGAAGGGGTTGCACAGTATGCAAAATGCTGGGATGTGGTGATCGATTCTGCATCTGTAGAGCCTCTTGAGAAGGAGACTACAAGTCTGATCCTGGGAGAACAGAGTCCGGAAGAATGGGCTGCAAATATGGATGCGATTGTAAAAGAAAATCTGGAAAACATAAAAAGTGAATAACTGAAAACAGGGAGAAAGAGGAGTTTATCGTATGAAACCCAGAAATAAAATGGAACCATGGATGTTTGCCGGTCCCGCATTGGTAGTTTATATCTTTATCGTTATCCTGCCGATTCTCTGGTCGCTGACTTACAGCTTTACCGACTGGAACGGCGTAGGGAGAATGAACTTTGTAGGACTGGGGAACTATATAAAGCTGTTTGACGATAAAACACTCTGGATCGCTTTTCGAAACAATATCTTTTTTATGATAACAGGAACCGTCTTCCAGCTCCTTATGGGGCTGGTGATGGCAATCCTGCTATCCAGCATTGTGAAAGGATCCAATTTGTTGAGAGTGATTTATTTTATCCCGTGCATCGTATCGTCCATGGCCATCTGTAAAATTTTTGAAAAACTGCTTTCCGTGCAGCCAAAAGGTGTTCTTGCCGCAGTCACGGATCTGCTTGGCCTGGCGCCGCGTGCCTTTCTCTCCGAACCGGATTGGGCGTTAACGTTTGTGACACTGATCGACGGATATAAATTCTGCGGACTTTATATGGTCATCTTTTATTCTGCCTTTATGAATGTGTCGCAGGATGTTCTGGAATCGGCTTATCTGGACGGATGTAACTGGTTTCAGCAGCTGATCTACATAAAATTTCCGCTGATCAAAAATATTTTCTTTATGGTTTTGATCATTCTGGTCAACGGATGTTTGAAGGGCTTTGACGTATCGTACATTCTCACAAAAGGAGGCCCCGGTAATGCCAGCGAACTGGTGTCTACCTATATGTACAAAACTGCATTCAGTATGTCAAAGTTTGGATATGGCAGCACCCTTGGTGTGTTCATCATGATCGAATCTTTGACAGCGGTCGGCATTGTCCGGCTGATCCAGAAAATGACAGCAGACAGGGAAGAACAGGGATAATAGTAGACAGATATGGACGGAAATTATGGAGAGGCGTATGAACAGATTACAGGCGGGAATTAAAACAAAAATAGTATTTTACACGGCGATAATGATCTTTGTCGCAGCGGCAGGTTATCCGATCTTCTGGGTGATCATGTCCAGCTTTAAGGATTCTGCGGATATGGCGAACCTGGCGCCCTATCAGATGCCGCGAAAACTATATCTGGGGAATTACATTACGGCGTTTGCCGGAGGAAAACTGACAAGGTATTTTTTAAACAGTGTGATCGTTGCAGTGTGTACTTTGATCGGGATCGTGTGCGTCGGTGCACCGGCGGCGTTTTCTATTGCAAAATTGAGATTCAGGCAAAGCGACATGCTGCTTAAATTTTTTCTGTTGGGAATGATGATCCCGGTATTTACCTGTCTTATTCCGATGTTTCAGATCTATGGGACTTTGGGACTGCGAAATACCTATTTATCATTGATTCTTCCACAGATTGGGTTCAGCCTTCCGATGTGTATATTTCTTTATGTAGGGTTTATGCAGTTCGTGCCGAATGAACTGATGGAATCGGCGGCCATGGATGGCGCTTCAAACTGGCGGATTTTTTTGACGATCATTTTCCCGATGGCCAGGAATTCAACGGTAACGATACTGATCTATAATTTTGTGAATATATGGAATGAATTTACATATGCGAACACATTTATGACAGACAGCAGGATGAAGACGCTGCCGGTCGGTTTGAATGATTTTGTCGGTGAAATGGGAAAACGGGACTGGGGCGGCACATTTGCGGCGATCACGATCGCGATCCTTCCGACGATGATCATTTATTTCATATTGAATAAACAGGTAATGGCGGGTATGGCGGCAGGAGCCGTCAAGAGTTAGAAGACAGGAGGAATATGTTGTGAATAAACTGATCGATCAGAACTGGTATTTATTACAGGATGTAAACGATACCTGTGAGAAGTTGAAATTATTCGAAACAGACAGCTTTATAACGGAGCAGGGACCACAGATATCAGAATGGGAGCCTGTTGAGAAATTAAAACATCTGCAGCTGCTCTTTTCGGAACATCCGTATTGGGGCAGGGAGCTGCGGTATTTCAATGACGCGCCCTGGTGGTATAAGAATGAGTTTGAGGCGGACGCATTATGCGATCACTATGAGCTGTTTTTTTCCAATGTTGACTATTATTGTAAAGTGTGGCTGAACGGGAGGTTTGTCGGAGAGCATGAAGGATATTCAGCGGCATTTCAATTTAACGTTGACGGGATGATCAATCGAAACGGGAGCAACAGGCTGGTGGTAAAAGTATGGTCGCCGTGGGAAACGAAGATAGAGGACGACGAAGCGGGAAGAAGAACCTTTAAAGTGGAACGCAACATGGTGAAGGGAACCTATGAGCACTCGGATACCTTTGTGGCCAGAGATGTAAACCCGGTTGGAATTTATGGGGACGTAATACTGAAACAGTATAAGAAGGCATGGTTCGACAGGAAGCCGGAGTTTTGTTATTCTCTGGATGAAACGCTGTGCAGGGCACAGGTTTCTTTGAACACCAATGTAAAAACAACAGAGAAGGCAGAG
Source organism: Lachnospiraceae bacterium (assembly GCA_009774655.1). GTDB lineage: Bacteria > Bacillota > Clostridia > Lachnospirales > Lachnospiraceae > UBA3282. The sequence goes on along the minus strand of VSOD01000039.1, from coordinate 1,683 downwards.
GTTCATTTCCTGTGCAGGGACCATTTGACGAACGAGATCAGGTATCGGTCCGACAGGGCAGTTTCAGAAGATGGCGCGTATAGTTTCAGCGGAGAGATCGCCGATATTCATTTGTGGAATATATGGGACAGGGGGACTCCCTATACATACGATATCGAAGCGTGGATCGAAGTGGACGGAGAAGTGGTTGACTGTTATCATGAACTGACAGGATTTCGCGAGATTGAAATGAAGCGCACGGAGGATGAGACGTCGTTTATCCTGAATCATAAGAAGATCTATGTAAGAGGTACTTCCTATTTTCCCGATAACTACATTTCTGCCATGAATAAGGAGCGTTACAAAGACGATCTTTTGAAGATGAAAAGCTGCGGCTTCAATTTCATAAGAGTTCATGTGCATGTTGAGCTTCCGGAATTTTATCAGCTGTGTACGGAAATGGGAATGGGAATCATACAGGATTCGGAATATAACTGGACACATCCGGGGAGTGACGCGTTTGCAGAACGCTTTATCCGTGTCTTTCTGGAGAACGTAGACCAGTTGAAGAAATACCCGGCAGTTCTTTGCTGGATCTGTATGAATGAACCGGCGGGCCTCGATGCTGATGATGCACCAAACGGAGAAAACTCCTATGGAAGAGCGATGGATATAAGTCCCGGGCCGGCTTTATACGAAGCAGTCTGTGCGCACGATCCTTCCCGGCCGGCGATCAAAGGTTCCTTTTGCGAGAATGATCTCTTGAGCGGAGACAGTCATAATTATATCGGGTCTTTGTGCGGTGAACAGGGGCACTATACGGACATCTATGGTATGTGTGAAAAATTGAACACCGAATATGGATTTGATGCACCGCCATGCGCTGATAATCTCATGAAAGTGCCGGCAGTATACAAAAGACTTCGTAAGCTGGATCATAAAATGGCGTCAGGAAAAGAGCAAGAAGCGACAGGCGTATGCACGAAGGATGATACCCCGTCTATAGACAGCATAGGAGAGTATCAGTACCGGCTTCTGAAATATTATACAGAGTATTATCGCATGCAGAAATATGAGCCGAATGCGGGGTATGTCCAGTTTCTGTTCAGCGATATCGGACCGACGAGTTACTATGGTATATATGACTGGTGGGGTACATCCAAAAGAGGATTGGATGCGATGCTGGAAAGTAATATGCCCATAGGAATATTTATGGGATATCAGGATCAGCTGGTTGCAGTTTATGTGGTCAATGACCATGCATATGATGTGGGGGAATGTGAAGCGGTACTGGTGGTAACGGACCTGAATGGAAATGAGTTATACAAGGCATCGAAAGAGATTGTGCTGCTACAGGACAGCAGACTTCGGGTTTTTGAGATCAATCGCAGATTTGGAGACCATATCAGTGTCGCTCTCGTATTGAAAAAAGGGGAGCAGATCCTGGCAGGCAATCGCTACGAAGATCTTTACAATATGCCTGCTCACGTTAAAGGGCATCCGGCAAGAATGAGCCATGAATTTGGTATCCGGTTGTATGATTGCTGATCCGGCGACCATACAATGACAAACGGCGCAGCTTTAAGGCTGCGCCAAATTTATTTATACAGCAGTTTATGCAGCAGTCATCAGGTTAAACTTATAAAAGGTTATTGTCAAAAAACCAGTCTTTGCCAGTCAAAAAAATAAAGTTATGAAGACGTG
>VSOD01000389.1 GCA_009774655.1 Lachnospiraceae bacterium | reverse complement strand
GGAAAAAGCCTTGATTTTCAAGGGGTTTGAGCGTTTGCCGTCATTTATTCAATTCCTTTTCCAAGTTGAAATCTGACAAGAAAAATATCGAAAAAAGGAGGCTGTTTCATTAACGACAAAATTTAATAGCGCCAGCGGTCCGGTATATTGCCTGGCCGCTGATTGCCGTGGGCGTTTCACTTTTATAGGTGGGCGTCCTTTTTTGTACTCATTTTCAGGAGAAAGGAGATTCACATGGAACTGAACGAAATGGAAAAGCGCCTGATATTCCAGACGGAAGGCTATGGGAAATCAGATGTCACTTATGAGCTGCGCATGTGCCTCCCCTATATACCGGACCCGGTAAAGAGGAAAACGGCGGCGGAACTTATGCGAAAGCTGGACGCCATGCCGGAAAAAGACTGTCTGGCGCTCATTCAGGATATTCGGAAAACATTTTCCCTCCCCTGGGCCAGACGGTGCGCCACTTCTGCCGTTTCTTATTTGCAGCGGCGCGGGATCAGCCCGGATGTGATCAGCCGGTGTTTCCGGGACGGGCTGTTCTATGAGGCGCGGCATCATGGCGAGCCGGTCTGTGTGTTTGTGGGAAAGGATGAAGCCGGCAAAGCAAAGTTTGCCTGTATGCGGAGCATTGCCGGCAGCCTTAGGAAAGATGTCTACGGCAGCGACAAGGAATACAGCTTCTGCTATCCACCCAGGAATCCGGACAGCCGACATGTGGCGGTATTTGAGGCGCCCATTGACGCCCTCTCCCATGCCACGCTGCAGGAATTAAAAGGCTGGAAATGGGACGGCTACCGTCTGTCTTTGGGCGGCACTTCCCATGTGGCGCTGACCGCATTTCTGAAACGACACCCGGAAATCCGGCGCGTCAGCCTCTACATGGACAATGACCTCGGCGGCCTTAAAAATGCCAGGAGGATCAAGGCAATGCTCCATGAAGATCAGCGGTTCCGGCATATCCGTGTGGGCGTCAACCCACCCCGTACAGGAAAGGACTACAACGAAATGCTGCTCCACGTTATAGGGCAGATGAAAGACCAACAACGGCAATGCCGCCAAAAACAGGCGGCTATTTCAATTTGACAGGAGGATTTCAGAAATGACGAACACAGAGAACACGGCTTTACAGATGATTGCCGAAGCTGCCCGGTGCCCGGACTACGGCCCCGATATGGTTAAGGCCCTGATGAAAAAGCTGGATATGAACGAGAAAGGCTTTGCGCTTCTGATGAATGTCGCCCCTTCCACGGTCCGGCTCTGGACCAGCGGCGCCGCTCAGGGGAGTGGGTAGCGAAGCAGGATGTGGGTACGACAGGGTATGCTGAAAAGGAAAAGTCACAGGCTTCCGATAGTTTTAAACGTGCGTGCTTCAACTGGGGTATCGGACGGGAACTCTATACCGCACCTTTCATATGGATACCTGCGGGAAAGGCAGAGATCATGTACAAAGAAGAACAGAATAAAGCGAAGCGGTTTTATTGTAACGATCATTTTTCGGTCTCTTCCATCAGCTACAATGATGACCGGGAGATCAGTGGTCTTGTGGCGGTAAATGATAGTGGGCATACGGTATACGAACTAAAGGAAAAAGGCGTAGACGCTACGATTGCCCGTAAAGGGACTGTTGGAGCAAGCGGGAATAAAGCGGAAACGGCGAAAAAACAAGCTCAGAAGAATACAGCGGGGAAAGCGCAGAAAGATTCCGCTTCTATATCTAAAGAGCAGATGTATTCCCTACAGGCGGAGCTTGACAGGACAGGAGTGACCATGGAAACGGTGCAGAACAGATACCAGATAAAAGAGCCGGGTGCGATGAGCGCGGAACTCTATGGCAGGGTAATGTCTGCTCTGAAACGGACAAAATCAACGGAGGCGGCATAAGCAGAGAAGACCGGGAAAAAGAATCAACAAAATGGAGGATAAAGGATATATGATGAGTTTTGAGGAATTTGCAGAAAATGTGGTAAAAGAGATACGAGCGAAGTTGGGCGGCGCATTCCAGATCAAAGAGCATAATGTGATCAAGAATAATAATGTGAAGCGTGCCGGGATCGCCGTTATGAAGAACGAAGAAGATATCGGACCGTGCGTGTATCTGGATGAGTTTTACCGGGAATATGAATCCAATGGGATGAGATTTGATGAAATCGTGGATGAGGTCTACAGACTGATTATGAAACATAAGGAGGAAATACCCGATGTTGATATATCGGGATTCCGGGATTGGGAAACTGCCCATGGGGATATATATATGAAGCTTATTAATGCGGAACAGAATAAGGAACTGCTTGAGAAGATTCCACACAGGATCTTTATGGATCTGGCAGTAGTCTATTATGCCGTGGCGAGGGATCATGAACAGGAGGACATAGGGACAATTCTTCTCTATAATGAACATATGGAAATGTGGGGGCAAAACGAAGAAAACCTTTATCAGACGGCGATGATAAATATGCGCACTGACGGGGAAGCGAATCTTGTCAGTATTGAAAACATTATAAGGCGTGTACTCCCCAACGAGGATATCTCTTTGGGATTAGGAGGACATCGAAGAGACATAAGCATGTATATACTGACAAACAGCCGTAAGCGTTTCGAGGCAGCGGAGATTCTGGATAAGAAAACCCTGCGGATGATTGCGGATGAGGTCGGTGATGGATTTATTGTACTACCCAGTTCCGTACATGAAACTATTATATTGCCTCCAAAGGATGAAAAAGAGTATGGAATGCTCAAAGGAATGGTGCGGGAGGTCAATGATACACAGGTAGATATTGAAGAGCGGCTGTCCTATCATGTATACATGTACAGCAGGGATGAGGAAGTGTTGAAGATTGTTGCATGATAACTGATATTTACGGTGTGGGCATAGGAAAAATAAAAAGGCGGCAGGAGATAAACTGACAATATCAAACTGTATTAGCCAGCGCGAAGGAATCTCATTGTATGAATGGCTGTTTTGTGCTACCATAAACGCATAAGCAAGTCTGCGGACAAAGAAAGGAAGACTGTGATATGACTCTGATGAAAGAAAAGGCAGTTGAGATGATACGGCGTATGCCGGAAGACAATATGACATATGTGATCAATATTTTGCAGAATCTGGAGGCAATGTCCATAGACAGGAACGAGGATAAGAAGAGAGCCCGGAATGCACTTGCGGAAATCCTGAGTATGGAGAAGAGGCTGCCGGATGACTTTGATCCCGAAAAGGAACTTGAGGAAGCGAGGGCAGAAAAGTATGAAAATCTTGGTTGATACAAATATCATACTGGATGTTCTTCTAAAGAGAGAGCCGCATATCAAAGCAGCCCAGATTATTATGACAAAGTGTGCGGATCGGGAGATCACGGGATATCTGGCGGCACACAGCATTCCTAATATATTTTATGTGCTACGGAAGAACTATTCGCAGGAGGAGAGGCGGAAGTTTATCCGAAATCTCTGTGAGATATTTCGGATATCGGATTTGAGCGCAGAGAAGATTATGTCGTCTATTGATAATGAGCAGTTTTCGGACTTTGAGGATTGCCTACAGGAAGAGTGTGCAGTAGCGGAAACTGTGGACTACATTGTCTCGCGGAATCCGGCTGATTTTAAGCAGTCGAGGGTTAAGGTGGTCGAGCCTGATGAATTTATGAAATTACTATGAGGTGAGCCCGAAAAAAATATGAAAAAAAGTATGGGAAGCAGGAAATCTTATTAGTGATAGGATTCCCTGCTCTTTTAATATCTGTAAATGAGGTGACACGTATGAGGAAAAATGGATTGTTGGAGATAATTGCGGCACACAGGACAGTGGCAGATTTGGATGAGCTAATAAAAAGGGACAAATCTTATCAGGAGGCACTGGCAGAAGAACAGTCAGCATCGGACATCATGGACAGCCTGAACCTTACGTCTGAGCAGAAAAAAGCTGTTGACCGAGTCATTACGGCATACAATGAATGTGGCGCGGCATATGGCGCAGTAGCTTACCGATTCGGAATGGAGGATGGGATCAGGGTGCGGATGGAGATGGATGAGATTATGCGCTTCCCGCAGTGGTGACGTATTGCGCCACCACGATATCATTATTTATGATTATGGGGTATCAAAATATATGGAAAACCATCTGCTGTTCCTGCATGACTTTGAGGTTCCTTTTGATGATAACATGAGTGAAAGGGACTT
>VSOD01000388.1 GCA_009774655.1 Lachnospiraceae bacterium | reverse complement strand
TGACATCATCGGCGATCTCAACAACGGCATGAACCGTTGGATCGACTGGAATCTCTGCGTGGATAAAAACGGCGGGCCGCGGCATGTCTCCTCCGGCTTCGGTGCACCCGTCTGCGCCAATGAGGACGGTACATACCGCAAACTCCTGACCTATCACTACATCGGTCATTTCTCACGCTTCCTCCTGCCCGGAGCGAAACGGATCGGCCACTCGCGCTGTGACGATAAAGCAGAACTGACCGCTGCAAAAAATCCGGACGGCTCCCTCGCAGTCGTTTTGTTAAACAGGGGGCAGGCAGACGTCTCCTGCGCGATCCGCATGGACGGCCAGATCATCCGTATCACGCTGCCGTCTAAAACGATCAGTACGATCTGCATCGCCTGACCGCGGCCTGATTCCGTATGCGCTGCCCACTGTCCCGCCGTCAAGGAGCAGCTCCCTGACCTTTCTCTGCAGGCTTGTCCGCACCGGAAGCTGCTCATAGGCGGTATCCACAGGAACCTGGAACAGCCATTCTATGTATTCGTTCTCTTCCCTGTCTACCGACTTGATCGTGAACCGCTTCTGGAAAGAGACGATATGAGACTGTTCCGGCAGCAGCTGTCTCAATACCGGTGACAGCAGCCAGGACTCACACGTATACCTGTCATAGGCATAGTCGGGATAACAGGTCCGAAAAAATGTATCCGCCTCCTGCATAGAGCGATCCACCGCCTCCGCCGACAGATCCGCATCTGAGGGGATGTGCAGTGCGATCGCCTTTTCCCCTTCCTCCTCACTGAACTCATATTCCAAAGCGCCGATCCGAAACAGTGACATACTGATCTGCCGGTAAGTCCACCATCCTCTGTCAAAAAAAAGCCGCCCGTTCTTCTGTCTGCATTCTTTCAGAAATCTTGTAAAACACTTCATCGTATCTATGTAAATGCTCTCCGCAATTCCTTTTTGCCGATACCGGTCGAACACACGTCCCGCACACACCAGCTGACAGTACAACATCTTCATGTTATCCGTATCTTCTGCCAGAAAGGCACTTAACTCCCTGTACGCTTCTGCCGCCGTCCGCCGCTGCGTCAACCGCTCCAGATACGGTTCGACCAGTGCAAGCTCCAACGCTTCCCCAACAGCCCGCAGCCGGCAGACCACTTCCGGCTGCAGATCTATCAGGCGATATAATGTTTCCATTTCCATCGTCATTTTATTCCTTTCATCTCTCCCGAATATTTTTAATCCCTGTTCTACCTTGTCCCAGATTTCTTCCAAAAACATCTGCGCCTGGAAAACGCCTGCTTTCATGACCCGAAAAAGTTCCCCTTTCCGGTTACAGTTTAATTTTTTGCACCTGTCTTTCCGAAATCCACGCTTGACTTTCCGCTGCCTTTTCGATATGCTAAATCTGTAATACAAGTATACAGATTTTGTCTTAAACATACCGAAAAACAAACGTATTTCCAAGGAGGTCCTCATGAAACAGAAAAGTGCAAAGGAACGGCTGTGGTGGGCGCAGTTCAACGCCCTTGAAATGGGCAGCGGCTGGGATGATACCGACATCCATAAGCCCCAGATCATGATCGAAGACGTATACGGCGACTCTCACCCGGGCAGTGTCCATCTCCATCAGCTTGCCAGACAGGCCGAGATCGGCGTTTTTGAAAAGGGCGGTTTCCCTGCCCACTACCATACCACCGACGTCTGCGACGGCTGCGCGCAGGGACACGACGGCATGAATGTCGTGCTTGCATCCCGTGAAGCCATCGCGGATATGGTCGAGGTACACGCCAGCGCCGTGCCCTGGGACGGCATGATCCTGTCCAGCAGCTGCGACAAATCCATCCCGGCCCACCTGAAAGCGGCGGCCCGCATGAACCTTCCCACTGTCTTTATTCCCGGCGGCAGTATGCGTCCCGGTCCCCGGCAAACTACCAGCCTTGTGGCCGGTGACATTTCCCTGCGGCAGAAACGTCAGGATGCCATTTCCGATCAGGAAATCCGCGACTACTATCTGACCGGCTGTCCTTCCGTAGGCGCCTGCACCTTCCTCGGTACGGCCAGCACCATGCAGTGTATGGCGGAGGCGCTCGGCATGGCCCTTCCGGGATCGGCGCTTGTGCCCGCCACCATGACAGACATCCTGCGCTACGCCCGCCAGGCCGGCCGCGTCATCATGGAACTGGTGGAAAAGGACATTAAAGTTTCCGATATCATGACGCCGGCCGCTTTCCGCAATGCACTGATCGTCCACAGCGCCATCGGCGGCAGCACCAACGCCACGCTGCACCTGCCCAGCATTGCCCGGGAGCTGGCCTATGAAATGCCCATCGAACTTTTTGACGAGATCAACCATCAGGTGCCCCACCTCGGCAACCTGAACCCCAGCGGAAAGCATCTGACGGAAAGTTTCTGGTTTGCAGGCGGCGTTCCTTATGTGCAGCTGCTTCTGCAGGATATGCTGGATCTGGACGTTATGACCGTGACCGGCAGGACCCTGGGGGAAAATCTGGAAGATCTCCGGCGCGACAATTTCTTCGAACGAGGCCTGGGCTATCTCGCCAATTACCAGCTGACCCGGGACGAGGTCATCTTTCCGGTGGAAAAGGCAACCGAGAAAGGCAGCGTTGCTATCCTCAAAGGGAATATCGCCCCAGAAGGCAGCGTCATAAAATATTCCGCCGTTGCCCTCTCCCAGCGCAGCTTCACAGGGCCTGCCCGCGTATTCAACGAAGAAGAAGACGCTTACCGGGCCGTGGTCGATAAAAAGATTCAGCCGGGAGACGTGATCGTCATCCGCTACGAAGGCCCGCGGGGCTGCGGCATGCCCGAAATGCTCATGACCACCGAGGCCATTGTCTGCGACGAATCCTTGAACGGTCATGTGGCGCTGATCACCGACGGCCGTTTCTCCGGCGCCACCCGAGGAGCCGCCATCGGCCATATCAGCCCGGAAGCCGCTGCCGGCGGCCCCATCGCCTTTATCGAAGAAGGCGACCTCATCCACTATGATATTGAGGCCCGCCGTCTGGATCTGGTGGGCGTAGACGGCAGACAGGTCACACCGGAGGAAGCGGCCGACATCCTCGCCCGGAGAAGCAAAAAGGGCGTCCTCCCCAGACCGGCCAGAAAAGGATTCTACAAGCGCTACACGGAACATGCCCTGAGCGCCATGCAGGGAGCCGGCCTCGATTAAGAGACCCCACAATTTTATACCAATACACGGTCGGGTACATCCGACTAAAACAATGGAGGGAAATTATCATGAATGCAAAATGGATCTGTCCGGCAATCACACCTTTTTGTGAGGACGGCACAATCGACTATGAAAGTGCAGGCCGCTTCTACGACCACCTGATCGCCAATGAGATAGACGGCGTCCTGATCGGCGGCAGCCTGGGAGAATTCTTCGGTCAGACATTAGAGCAGCGGGAGGCGCTTGCGCGGTTCGCCGTCAGGCACATCGCAGGCCGCATGAAGGTGATCATCGGCACTGCCAACATGATCGCGGAGGAGATCGCGCCCCTCTCCAACGCCTGTCTGGATGCGGGAGCAGACGCCGTGATGATCGTACCGCCTTTCTACTTCTCTTTCGGCGATGGGGAAATGTACAGCTTCTACAGCCGTATGGCAGAGGAGATTCACGGGCCTGTCTACATCTACAACTTCCCGGACCGGACCGGCTACACCATCAGCCCCTCCGTTGTGCGCCGGCTGGCCGAAGCATATGACAATATCATCGGTATCAAGGATACCATCGCCGGCATGGATCACACGCGGGAACTGATCAAGGCCATTAAACCGGTACGGCCTGATTTCGAGATCTATTCCGGCTTCGACGATAACTTTGCCCACAATGTCCTTTCCGGCGGAAACGGCTCCATCTGCGGTATCTCCAACGTGGCGCCGAAACTCTGCTCCGACTGGGTAAAAGCCGTCAGCGCCGAAGACGTAGCGCAGATCGCGCTGCTGCAGCAGAAGATAAACCGCTGTATGGATATCTACACTATCGGAGCGCCTTTCGTGCCCTATGTCAAAGAGGCGGTCCGCCAGTGCGGCATCATCGAATGCGCGAAATGTACCTTCCCGATACCGGATCTGGACAGGGGCGAGCAGGCAAAGGTCCATGCCTTTCTTGTCAGAGAGGGCATCCTTCCCGCATAAAAATCACGGGCAGTCAGTATATGAAA
>VSOD01000387.1 GCA_009774655.1 Lachnospiraceae bacterium | reverse complement strand
ATCCCAAGATAATACAAACAGTCAGGGGAGTCGGCTACCGCTTCGGTGGAGGGCAGTAAATGGATATAGGAATGACAGTACTTATAGTAATCTGTTTGGGGCTAATGTTTTTGCTGGCAGGTATCTGGAGGCAAATTAAAAAAATCAATTGGGTATTAGATGAAATCATAGAAGGGAAAACGGATAGAAGGATCTTGATAAGAAAATATTCCCTTTTATCGGATACCTGTTATAAACTCAACCAGATTATGATGGATAATAAGGAACGTATCGCACAGACAAGACGGCAGGAACACAGGAATGAAAAGCTCATGACAAGTCTGTCTCATGATATCCGAACTCCCCTTACATCCATTATCGGTCACCTGGATGCCGTTCATTATCAATATATCCATGGGGAGATGAATGCAGAATCTGTCCGACAGGCAAGGGAAAAAGCATATGTCCTAAAGGATTATCTGGACGATCTGTTTCAGTGGTTCAAGCTCAATTCCAAAGAAGAGAAAGCAGAAATGGAGCCATTGGATATTGTAGAGGAAACGAGGGCAGTTTTTGCAAATTGGGTCGCAGCTTTTGAACGAAATGGAATCTCCTATGATTTCATATCAGACATGGACGAGATACAGACCAGCATGGACAGAGTTTTTTATGAACGCATTGTGAATAATCTGCTTAAAAATGTAATGGAGCATAGCGGAGCCTCTAAGATCTGGATAGAAATTGTGCAGACTGGCGTTACGGTTGTTGTGAAAATCTGCGATAATGGCGTGGGGATTCCTGAGAAAGCAATTCCATTTGTTTTTGATAGGCTGTATAAGGTAGATGATGCCCGTAGCAGTAAAGGAAGTGGTCTGGGGCTTGCAATCGTACGGGAACTGGTTTTGATACAGGGAGGGAATATTTTTGTAGAGCCCCGAAAGAAAGGAAGTTGTTTTGTCATGGAATTTCCCATATTAGAGAATTAGAAATGAACTGTTCTGCCGTAAGGCAGGGCAGTTTTTTTACAAGGTTTTCGTAAGGTTCTGGAAGAGAAAGTGTGATAATATAAAACAGTAGGAAGATGTATTTATATTTAGATATATAGTTAACGACATTATAAATTTCGTTTACTATAGCGCACGAAGAAAGGGATGGTGTGATGGAGAATTTTATCATTGAGACGAAAGGGCTGACGAAATATTATGGGGATACTGCCGCAGTGAAAGGTGTGGATCTTCATGTAAAAAAAGGTGAAATTTATGCTCTTTTGGGAAGGAACGGAGCTGGAAAGACCACAATCATGAAAATGCTGCTAGGTTTATCCATAATAACAAAAGGAACAGTCCATATGTTCGGAAAGCCTTTTGAGGGAAATAAAAAAGAATTTTTGGGACGGATAGGTGTCATGATTGAAACACCGGGATTTTATCCAAACCTTACGGCAACAGAAAATCTGGAAATTCTTGCCGATCTGCGGGGATATATAAAACGGGATGCTATAAAAGAAAGTTTGGGGAAGGTTGGACTGCCTTATAAAGATAAAAAGCTTTTTTCAGAATTTTCCCTCGGAATGAAGCAGCGGCTTGGAATTGCAGCTGCCATTATCCATGATCCGGAAGTCCTGATACTGGATGAACCGGTTAATGGGCTTGATCCCATTGGGGTAATGGAAACAAGGAATTTTATCAGGGAGCTTTCGCAAAATTATGGAAAAACGATTCTGCTGTCAAGCCATATTCTGTCAGAGATTGAGCTTTTGGCAGACAGGATTGGAATTATTGACAAAGGGATTCTGCTGGAAGAAAGCCCTTTTGAAGAATTGAAAAAAAGAAGTATGCATTATATTCTGTTGTCCGCAGATCCGACTGAAACAGTTATCCATATGCTGGAAGAAGAATTTCATATCGGAGATTATCGGATTATGGGGAATGGCTGTATTCAAATTTTTGACACAGAGATACAGACAAAGGAAATCGTCAAGTTTCTTGCAGAACAGAATATTTATGTAGATGCTATTAACAAATGCAGTGATACACTGGAAGATTATTTTAAAAGGATAACCGGAGGTGAGGGGATTGCTTAGCATATGTCTGAATGAATTGAAGAAACTAAAGCGTCAGAAGACAGCACGGATGTTGTGGGCAGTTGGCATCCTGATACCTACGTTTGGCACACTGCTCTGTATAAAAAACCATTATCCCTTTAGAAATTTGGTCGGTACGAATGTCTTGTTTGGAAGTTTTCTTGTGATTCCATTTGTCTTTTCCGCCATGCTTTTAAACTTGTTTGAACTGGAGGAGAGGAATCATACATTGAAAAACATTCTGGTGATTGGAGTACCCGAATGGAAGATTTTTTTATCCAAATTGGCCGCTGCTCTTGTGATTGTTGTGGTATTTACGGGAATTATTACTGCTTATACAGTTGCAGGAGGAATTTTTCTGCGGAATTATATTTCGGATGTTTTCCATATTTTCGGTATACTTTTAATAATATCTCTGTGCAGCGTCTGTGCGACAATGCCTGTGGTGCTTTTGATTATTTTGCTCCGCAAAAGGAACCTGATTGCGATGATAGCGATTAACTGTTTTATACTCGTTGATTTTTTGTTTGTATGGCAGTTGACCATGTTTCATTGCCTTGAGATGCATCTGCCTGTTTTGGTAGCATTTCGCATCACTTATCCCTTTAGCATTATTGAATATTCGGATAATTTGCAGCTTGGTTTGGACACACTGTATTATCCAATGAACAAGGGAATATTTTTGTTGGGGGCAACAACGGCAATTTCCCTTGTAATTAGTTTATGGCTTTATAAAAGACAGGAGGCCGATGTATGATGAAAAGATTGATCAGGGCAGAATTTAAGAAATTGAAAAGACAGAAAATGGTTTTTGTTGGATATCTCAGCATACTCTTTTCGTTTATCATTACTTTTGCGCAGCAAATGCGGATTAAGGCAGGAGCGCCTGAATGGGAAGGGTTTGCAGAAATGTTTTTTTACAACAATGCAATGCTGTTCTTGCCGTTTACAGTATCTTTGATTGGAGGATACATGATAGATCAGGAATATACAAGGGATACTCTGAAAAACCTGCTGGTGATACCGGTCAGATGGCAGGATGCGATAAAAGCGAAAGTGGCAGTCTTGTTTTTGCTGATGATCAGAGTTGCGCTGTTTGAAATGGTTCTGCTTTTGTCTGTGGGTATTATGTTAAGGAACTGTCCTGCCGTGCTTATAATGACAGGCATATGTATGAAAGCGCTTGCGTATAATATCTGCATCACGTTAAGCATATTGCCTGTGATTCTGTGGTTTGGAAAGAATGGTGGGAAATATATATGGGGAAGTATACTTTCCATGCTCGTTGGTGTATCTGGAGTGTTTGTAGTAAATGGAAAGGCAGCTTATTGGCATCCGGTTACAGTCTGTTTCTCATTTCTATCAGACATTTATGGTGATAAATCTGTAATAGGATACATGACGTCGGGTGTAGCAATCTTTCTGTATGGGTTGTTGTGTATGTTGGTGTACTGGATTAGGTATTGTAGGGAAAACAACGCGGTTATTTCAAAATAAAAAGAAACAAATAGTAACTTGACGTAAGACGGTATTGCTACGCAGCGGTAAAAGAAGAATAAAGTGCTATGGATTTCGTCATACCTCTTTTTGTACTCGTCTGCCTCATACTTCAAACACTCCGCCACAACTGCAATATTTGTTGTCATAATGTTTTTCTGCCCGGTGCAAAAGGGCGGCTTCCAGCTTCCAGTCAAGGGGAAGCACGGCGGCGATAAACCAGCGGCAGAGAAGCGAATAGCTGATACTCTGCACACATACACAATGTATTTGTTCTACCCGATAAATCTGTAATTTGCAGATAAATTTATTGAACTATACTTTTTAGTCCTTAAACACTTATATAGTGAAATAAGATGTAATTTCCCTTGTTATTGCCCTTATGAACAATTTACAAGGGAAATTTTTTCTGAATGATAATTCTGATTATTTCAATTCTGTGTGCTGGCGCAGTTCAATATAAGCCCTAATAAGCTGAACCGCTCCATCTGTACCTAATGTGCCACTGTCGATGCAAAGGTCATAGTTAGATGCCTCTCCCCATCTTCCTTGCAGATATGGGCTGCGTGGCCTTTTCCGGAAAACTTCTCATTTGCTTTATATTCGCCGCATATTTTACAATAATG
>VSOD01000386.1 GCA_009774655.1 Lachnospiraceae bacterium | reverse complement strand
CTTCCTCTCATATACCGAGACATTTTTTCATCATTTCCAAGTGGGAAATCTGAAAAAATTAAAAAGTTTTTTTCATGCGCTCCAGCCCACGCTGGATGGACTGGCGGAAGGACTCCTCATGTACGCCCTCGGCGCGGGCTACCTCTTTCACGCTCCTGCCGAGAATGATGCAAGCGTCAATCCTCCGGCCCTGGATTTCCGGCAGGCTGTTCAGCGCGTTCCACAGACGGCAGAACCGCTCCTTGAGCTCCAGCACCTCGTCCGGGGTGGGCTCGTGCAGGCAGGCAGAATACTCGATGCCGTCCTCGCAGTCCAGCGAATACTGCGCCTTGTGGCGGGAGAGCCGCCGCTGGTAGGCCGCCTCATAGCGGACGCTGGCCCGGAGCGCCTCGGCCACATCGTCAGAAACCTCCATATATTCATCCTGGGTGTACCAGTAGTAAAAGTCGCGCAAGTTGATGATAGTCATTGTATGTACCTCCATATCGTTTTTGTGGTTGGGTTGCCGGGAAACGATATGGAGGGCGGCGGGGAGCGACACCCGGGGAGCCGTTCCTCACCTTGGGACTGTTTGTCTCAAAGTGGAGCCGACAAGAAACGACAACGCCCGCACAGCGTTGTACTGTGCGGGCGCATGAAATGACGCAGTTCTTTATGTACTTGCAAATCTCGCGTTTATGGTCGGAGTTATCCGGTGGTGGAGCTATACTTTTTTTTGACAAGTTAGGTGGAACAATAATTAAAAAAGACATGGCGATACCTCCCGAATACCGCCCTGTCCTTAAAATGGGTGACTTTAATACACCCCTCTGTTTTCAAAAGAAAACGGCGGCTTTGATTTGTGATTTCAAAACCGCCGTTAAAACATACCGTTTATTCCCAGTTATTCACTTGCTTAAACAGTTGTTAGAATTGCGGTATGGCAACAGGAAAACCGCATTTCTTAAAAGTTACTTTTCTGAAGAACTCCCCACAAGGGAACTGTCAAGAGGAGATACCATCAAGAGGCTATCTCCGTTGACCATATTCTTGGACACATGCCCACCGTTTTTGATAAAATCAAGCGTTCTTGCCAACGTATCTTTGCAGGCTTGAACATCCTGCTGCGTTAAATCGGGTTCACCAGTGGCGAGCAGTTCCATAAGGCTACGCTCGATGCTTTCAGCGTAGGCTTTGTACTCATCGTATGCCCAATACTCATTCTTGTCATTTTCGGGAGACGGCTGCTCGGTAACATCCCAAACGATGGCGCTTTCTCCTTCTTCCCGGAGATTTTCGGCATTGGCGGGATTAGCGTTGGCAGCAAATGCGGTCATCGTCCCGCAAAGCAGCATCGCCAATGCCAAAGCAGGAACAATCATTTTTTTCTGATATTTCATAAAATCACCTCTTCTGTCATGGTGCGGTTTTTCCTGTTGCAAATACAGAATACAGTTCTTAAATGGAGTAGTTCTGGAGTGAATATGGAGTTTATGTGGAGTTACACCAATAAAAAGAGCCTGCGTTAAGCAAGCTCTTTTCTGTGGCCTGAAATTATAGTGAGAACCAAAATTCCACACCGTCATTTAGATTTTGAATAGAAAATTGCGCAGAGTGTTGTTCCAAGATACGCTTTACAATATATAGACCTAATCCGCTTCCCCCAGTTCTCCTGCTCCTGGAATCATCAGCCCGATAAAAAACCTCATAGAGATGTGATATTGCTTCCTCTTTGATTTGAACACCTGTATTTAGAATGGAAAAATAAACACATCCATTTTTAAGAAACGAAGTAACCACTATCTGTTCTCCTCTCGGAGAATGTCGAATTGCGTTACTGAATAAATTACTTAGAACTTTTTTCATCATTTTTTCGTCTGCATTTACTGTGATATGTTCTGAAATATTTATATCCAGTTCCATATCTTTTTGCTCGATAAAATCAATATATTCAGCCGCTATTACTCGTACTAACTCGGAAAAATCAAAATCTGCTCTACCCAATGAAAAATCTGATGCATCAAGGCGGGAAATTGTTACAATCTCTTGAATAGTACGCTCCATTGACTGTGCAATAGCAAGCGATTTTGCAAGGTACTTATCCCTATCCTTGTAACTTCCATAATTTTGTAGCATTCCATCTAACTGCCCTTGCAAAGCTGTAATAGGAGTTTTTAATTCATGTGATACTGCAGAAAAAAATGCCATGCGCTGTCTATCTAATTCCCGTTCCCTATCAATATCCAGTTGCAAAAAATCATTTGCAACTTTTAATTCTTCAAGACTTTTTGCCAGATTTTGTACCAATTCGTTCAAACTGCTTGCTAATACGCCGATCTCATCATCACGGCTTTCGTCACATCGACAATCAAGTTCCATGCCGGCCATTTTCTTTGATAATATACTAAGCGAAACAATCGGCCTTGTAATGTAATGGGAATAGAAAAAAGCTGCTAATAAAGAAATAAAAACAATAGCACCTATTATCCAAGGCAAAATCTGCAAGAGCGTAGTCACTACTTGATTAACAGATTTTGTTCCACCTATCACAATCAAACTGCAATCTTTTTCCATATCCGAAAACGAAAAGGAATACTCTTTTGCGTTCGACAAGTCATAAACTGTGTCTGAGAAGTTATTTCCATTACCAACCAAGATTTTGTTTTCATTTTCTTTGATAGTAGAGACATTATCATTTTCACTATCTTCAAATATGACACTTGATGGGGGCGAAATTATTGTATTGTCTGGTAGCCGAATTAACAATGTTGCGTTGGTGTTCATTAAAAATCTGTCAAAAAGCAAATTACTTTTTTCAAAAGTTGTCTGTTTCAACTGTTCGATAAGTTGAAATACTTGTGTTTCTAAATCGCTATCCAATTCCATGCGGTAGGATGCTGGCATAGCAATCCCAATCAGTGCATAGGTTATGCCGCTCATTAACACCAGCAGAAACAAAGTAATTATGAATATTCTTGTTGTCAAGCTATGACTTATTTTCTTTTGCAATTCTATATCCCACCCCTCTAATTGTTTCGATTATATCAACTCCGAGTTTTTTGCGAATATTCTTTATGTGAGTATCAATAATACGCTCATCGACATAAAAATCACAATTCCATAATATGTTTAATAGGTTTTGCCGTGTATATACTCGACCTTGATTGAGCAGGAACTCTCGCAAAACCTCAAACTCTTTTGCAGTTAAATCTGTATCATTTCCATCAACAAAGGCTTTGTATCCATCTAAATCAAGCGTGACGTTTTTGTAGCGAAGATATTTCTCTGTTTCTGTATGCCCTGATGTCCTTCGTAAAATTGCCGCAATTTTTCTTTTCAGTATAGGCATAGAAAATGGCTTTGTAATGTAATCATCAATTTGCAGGTCAAGTCCTTTAATTTGGTCTGTTTCACTATCTAATGCGGTTAGCATGACTATGGGAACTTGAGACTGCTTTCGGATTAACTCGCAGACACCATATCCATCAATTTTGGGTAACATGATATCTAATAGCACAAGGTCTATTGCGTGTTGTGAAAAATGCGAAAGTGCCTCCACTCCATCACTGGCAGAAACTACACTATAACCCGCACCTATTAAATGATTTTCTAACAACTCTTGAATATCCGAATCATCCTCAACAATCAAGATTTTTTGCATATTGCCACACTCCCTTCCAAGCGTTATTGTAGCAGAGAATTATGTATTTATTGTGGAGTTCCATAAATTTTCCACGCAACTATTATATCTCTGCTCATTTCAACTTGCAATCATGTAACACGAAAATAAATACTACTAAAATATAAAATTCTATTTCGTTCTCATATTCCACCCCGAAATGTAGAATAATATATGGGTGATGTGAGAATGTACCAATATGAAAAACGCCTGGACTGTCATGCCCTGGGCCAAGAAATCAAGCGCAGACGAAAAGCCAAAGGCTGGACGCAGGAGCATCTGGCCCAGCTTGTGGACCTTACCCCTCGCTCCATCATGTATATTGAGAACCGGGGCCAGCACACCAGTCTCAACGCCTTTTACAAACTCGTTACCCTTTTTGATATTTCCGTGGATGAGTTTTTCTACCCGGACAAGCTGGGCGGCGAGAGTGAGCGCCGGAAACACATTGACCGGATGTTGAACGGAATGGACGAAAAGGAGCTTATCATCATAGAGGGAGCCGCAGAGGGTATCAGAAAAGCCAGAGAAACGGAG
>VSOD01000385.1 GCA_009774655.1 Lachnospiraceae bacterium | reverse complement strand
TGAGTACCTCTTTTCTTGTAATTTTGATTATATCTCATTAGCCACTCCCGTTACAACTTTAGTATAGCACTTCAAATTTTAAAAATCATCCCTGCACCAATGCTGATATTAAAAATGCAGCTAAACCAGTACGTTTGTGCTGATGCTCCAAACCCACCGAAAGTGGCAACCGCCCCATGCTCTATAAGCAACACGCTGACAAAGAGCAGATATGTAGAAACAGCAAACAGGTTACCGGCAATCCATCTCGCCCGAAAGTCCTTTTTTCTGCCTTCCGCAGAGGATAAGGTCAGTTCGTTTATCCCACTTGGACTGTCTTTTGCATATACACAGGAAAGCGCAAAAGCATATACGACAAAGAATAACGGGTATTCAATATCATACCAATTCATGAAATTTGAAATCCCCTGGCAATAAGCAACATTGACAGGCGTATCAATTCCTGTGATCTTTTGATCCAACACTTCAATTTGAGACTCTGTAAATTTCATCGGACCGACATACTGATTTTCATACATGAGCTGCTCTTTTACCGCTTCTCGATATTTCTGATAAAAATCCTTCTCTGAATCCAGAAAATCATACTCCAGTCCCATCTTGTCATTCCCATTAGACATATAATAAGAATAATAAGCATAGTTAATAAAATAATTGGGATACATATATTTTGTCATACCTCCGGTTCCCAAAAACCCCCGATGTTCATCCAAATACTGCTTGTCTATGCTGTTTTCATACTGCTCTTTCAATTTCTGCAGATATGCATCATCTATCACGCCTTCAATATCCTTTGAGGCATCCCTTAATACCCTGTAAGCCGACAGACCACTTACGATTTGACCATCTGTACTAATTGCTTTCCACTGTCCATTCATGTTCAGGTAGACAAATGTATGGAACGTAGAAATGATGCACATTACTGTAACAGCCACAAGAGAAACCCGGTTCCACAATTTCCTGTATTCAAATTTAACCATTGTCCACATATGATTCCCTCCGGCTTTTCTATTGTTTTTCTGTTCTTTTTTCTATTCTTTATAGCTGATTCCATTGTGAATCACGTTCCATTCACTTCCCTTTCCTTCCCTGACAAGAATCAGATACTGCCATACGCCATCTTCGTTACAATACTCGCACACAAAAATATTGTTGTTATCATATCCTGCCGCAACTCCTTTATCCTCATCCTCATAAATGTTCCATATTCTTGGATCAATGCACATATACGTAACCATCTTTGTAGCTGGTTCGATGCCTAACGAGTCTGTCACATAAATACGTGCGGCAGCATAAGCCTCCGTTATTTCCCTGGTATCAAACTGGCTGATGTAATATGATTTTGACAGATCAAAAGAATAGTTGGATTCGTCCGGTGAACCTATCTCCAGCAGACCATTTGATTCCTGAATCGTATCCTCTCTTTCCTGACGGTACTGTTTCAGTTCTTCCTCCAGTTCTGCATCCGTCTGTCCCTGCGTCATGTCCTCCTCATTCCGTGAAAAAGCTTCTTGTGTTTCCGTTTCTTTCTGCTGCATATTGTCTTCAGTTCTATTCTGTACCTCATTGTCATTTCCTGTTGAGACTTCCTCCATCGGAATCGAAGCAGATGGTTCCTGTTCATTTCCGCCTGCGCACCCCGCCAACTCCATAACCATCACACACACCACTGCTGCTGCAAAATTTTTCTTTTTTCCCATTTTTTATTCCTCACTTTCTATAATTCCGCCTGCAAAAATATAGTAATCTTCTAATGTCGGTTCTGCCTGACTGCTTTTTACACCTGGATATTCTTCACCGACAAAGCGCACCTGCACATCCTTTTCCATCTGCTTCAGATGTATCACAGACCGCTCTTTTCTCAACCTGTGGCATACTTCCTGACTGACAACAGTCTCCCGGACCTTTCCTTTGACCTTCTGAACCAGCGCGTCCACATTCCCGCTTTCCAAGACATTCCCTTTCTTCATCACGATAAGCTCACTTGCAATCGCCTCAATATCTGACACAATGTGCGTAGAGAGCAGCACGATCTTGTCCTTTCCCATATCACTGATGATATTAGAAAAACGTATACGTTCTTTCGGATCAAGTCCTGCCGTCGGTTCATCCAGTATCAATATCACCGGTTCGTTAATAATTGCCTGTGCAATCCCTATCCTGCGTTTCATGCCGCCCGAAAATGTCTTTACCTTTTTATCTGCAGCATCCGAAAGGTTTACAAATTCAAGCACTTCTGAAATTCTGTCTTTCAACTTTTTTTCCGGTATTCCTTTTAATACACCCATATACTCCAGAAAATCTTTTGCAGTAAAGCCCGGATAAACACTATAATCCTGAGGCATATACCCAATCAGGCTGCGATACTTTTTATCCAGTGCAAAAATATCCCTTTCATCGCAGCGGATACTCCCTTTCGTGGGAAAATCCACAGTTGCCAGCATTCGCATAAGTGTGCTTTTTCCGGCACCGTTTTCCCCCAACAGTCCGTAAATTCCTTTATGCAACGTAAAACTGACATCCTGCAGCGCTTCTTTTTTTCTGTAGGTTTTACACAGATGTTCTATCTGCAGTTCCATTGCGATTCGTCCTCCTGTTTTATTTCCGCTCATGAAAAACACCCTGACCGGATATCCATATCCTATCAGAGTGTTGTGTTATACTTTCGGCAAAGTTGTGTTATAGTTGTAAAGGTTTACGGAAAGTTCCTGCCCCGGTCTTTATCCATTTTTCTCCTGCATAGAGCAGCATAAAGTAACGCAGAGACAGTTGCAATACCTCTCGGCTATATATATGCCATTTGGAGGATCAATAGCTTAATTTGACCAATATGGTTCCCTTGCCGCCGGCTTAATGATATACTGTATGTATTTATAGTAAACGACATAACAAATTTCTGTTTCCGGCTCTTGCAGGAGCCATATACGGAAGCACCTGCAAGGACGAAAACAAAATTTCTAATGCCGTTAACTATATTTATCAACAAAGTAACGAATAACTTAACGCAATAATCACTTATATACTTGCACAGTGAGGACGGAGGCTCCCAAAATGAATATACTTAAAAAAATATTTACAAATCTGACACCGCCAAAAGTGTTAATAATTTTAGTCTGCGCTTTTTCCAGCCTTTGTACAACGACATACGTGACTAATGTGTACCCTTTAAGGTCTATATGGTTATCCCCCCTTATATTTTTAGGCATTTTCGCTGTCCAGAGAACAATATTATACATTGTCGGCCGGTATTTTAAATCTATCCCATCATTTCAAGTGATACTGCTGTCTGTTACCGTCGCCGTTTTGATTATAGTTGTATGCAGAAACGTATTTTTCCCAACTCAGCAGGAGACATATATTTCCCTGACCGCCGAGACCGCAGGTGAGATATGCCTGTGCGATGTGGTGGTAGACGGAAAAAATATCCCCGTGGCTGAGGTCTGTGTAGTTGAAAACTCTGGTTGGTCATATCGGGAACAATGGGACAATTTTATGATTTGGCCTGAAGAAGACGGGATTGAAAATCGACTGACCCTGCGCTTTTGGGCAAATGAGATCCACCTTGGATTTCCGTATACTCCCTACGCTGGCAGCGTTACCATTGTGTCCTCCGCCGGAAAAGACGGTAGTACATGGGATCTGCGCTGTCCAGAACGGAAAAAGTGGGAAGCAGTGCAATATGCGGACTTCTCTTTTGATAGCCATCATGTCTATTCGCCGCTGGAGCTGCTGCTGTACGGCGCTGGAATCCTGCCGCTTATCAGCCTCGTCTGTCTGATCCTATTCTATGCTGCCACCCTGGCCTGGAAAAAGAACTGGTTGAGAATTGTTTTTTTATTTTCCAATCATATTTTAATATATTTAATTATCATAATGATCTTTTTCTTGTCCTGGATTCAGCTGGAACTTAGTTCTACATTTGATAACTGGCTAAGTGTATTTACTATAAGCGCAAAATATATAGCGATCAATATAATGACAGTATGTACAGTATATCTGTTTATTCATTCGATTGTAAACTCATTATGGAAGTCATGTTTCATTTTCAGTATCTTTATAACATTGCTCTCAGTGGTAAATTATTATGTTATTGAATTTCATGGAACTCCACTAACTTTTATGGAATTGCAGAATTTCAAAACAGCCTTAAATATTATAGGCAGCTATAAATTTGATATCAAAGGTATAGATAAAATTATAT
>VSOD01000384.1 GCA_009774655.1 Lachnospiraceae bacterium | reverse complement strand
CTTTTTCGGGGCCACCATCGGACCGAGCGCCAACCGGATCGGCGGCGCCAGCTTCGAGATCGACGGTACGACTTATGAAATTGATGACAATGACGGCGGCAACAACCTTCACAGCCATAAAGAGAACGGCTATCACAAGCAGCTGTGGACGGCGTCGGCAGGCACGGACAGCGTAACGTTCACCCTGGAAGGCAGGGACGGCGAGATGGGCTTCCCGGGCAACAAGAAAGTATCCGTGACATACAGTCTGTCGGAGGACAATGCCCTGAAATTAAGCTATCACGTATCCGCCGACAAAAATACGATTGTCAATATGACCAATCATACATACTTTAACCTGGCAGGGCATAAGGCGGGGAAGATCGAGGATCATCTGCTGCGGCTTGCCGCGTCCTGCTATACGCCTACCGTTCCCGGTTCGATTCCGACAGGCGAGATCGCGCCGGTGGCCGGCACACCTTTTGATTTTACAAAGAAGAAGCCGATCGGACAGGATATCAATGCCGATTTTGAACAGCTGAAACTGGGCCAGGGCTATGACCATAACTTCGTGATCGACGGCGCGGACGGTACATTACGGGAATTTGCCGAAGTGGAGGATCCGAAGAGCGGCCGGAAGATGAAAGCATACACAGACCTGCCCGGCGTACAGTTCTACGCAGGCAACTGTATCACCGAAGAGACGGGCAAGGACAATGCCGCTTACGGTCCGCGGACAGGGTTCTGTCTGGAGACACAGTATTATCCGGATACCATCCATCACGCGAACTTCCCGTCGGCAGTGTTTGGCCCGGCCAGGGATTATGAATCCGTGACGGTTTACCGGTTTTTGTGATATTGTTGTGACAGTGTTTTTCGGTCTGGTTATGAATCTTCTCGGGCGGTGTGAGTGCCGCCTGAGAAAACTTCCTTATCTTTTCGCATTTGCACCGCAGATTGCGGCATTTTTTTTGCCCGGGACATGGTATAGTTATTCCATAATGCTGTAGAGCTGCCCTGGTATACATACCGACAGGGGCATTTGGAATGGAGTGAGTGAAATGCGGCAGTCATCGATCATCATTCACAGAGGAAAAAAGGAAGAAAAATACGAACTTTATGTAGAGGACTATGTCATTTCTTTTTTGAAGAAAAAAGAGAAGACGCAGGAGGAACAGATCCTTTTCTACGGATGCAGAGAGAAGAACGGCAGGAAATATACTGTCTACGGGGCCGGTGTGGACAGGCATCCGGCCGTATTTGACAAATATGAGCTGTTAGAGGAGGTCGGCTGCCGGCTGACCGGCACGGATCCGGTCTTTTTGATCAGAGAAAAGGACGGCGTCTATGAAGTCAAAGGTTACAGCGTGTTTTACTATGACAATACGGAGATGCAGGATTATCTGATCCAGCGGGAGGGGGAACAGAGCAGGAGGCCTGAGGCCCGCGCGTGCAGTGCA
Organism: Lachnospiraceae bacterium; assembly: GCA_009774655.1. Taxonomy (GTDB): domain Bacteria; phylum Bacillota; class Clostridia; order Lachnospirales; family Lachnospiraceae; genus UBA3282. The sequence goes on along the minus strand of VSOD01000384.1, from coordinate 2,761 downwards.
GAGCCGGCGCAGAAGAGGCCCTTTGGCCGGACGGGACATCCTTATAACGCGGCCGGAAGCGGACAGAGCGGCGGGAAGATAAATCCTCACTATGCCGTCTCGCTGCAGCTGGGGCTGGTCTTTATCGTTCTGGTGGCGATCGTGATCAATTCCGCCAACAGTTTTGATAAGATGGAAATGCTGAACCAGTCTGCCGCAGAGGTATTTTTCGTCATGGAAAATCAGGAGGCGGGAGAAGTGCCGAAGCAGGCCCGGAACGATAACCCGGAGGAAGAGGAGGCGGCCGTGATACAGGCGGACACCCTTCCGGACCAGCTGCTGCAGGAAAGCGTGGAGCAGGAGAATGCGAGAGCGGACCAGCGCGAAGAGAATGCGCAGCCTCAGCCGGAAACCGCCGGGACGGAGCAGACCGAGGCGGTACAGGACGGCACGGCTCAGGCGGCAGATACGCAGGATGGAACAGAGCAGACAGTAGATGCACAGAAAGGGACATCTCAGGCGGCAGAGGGAGAGACAGCGGCCGGCCGGCAGTCGGGTAAGCAGAATGGGTCGTCCCAGGCCACAGACACGCAGAAAGAGTCAGCCCTGCCGGCAGACTCTGGCGAGGACGGTACGTCTCAGGCGGCAGAAGAAGTCGCATCACAGGAGGATGCCGGTACGGAGGAAGGCGTGGAAGCGCTCTCAAGAAATGTGGGCAGATATTACGAGGTCAAGCGCGGGGACACGCTGTATATGATCAGCCAGAGAATCTACGGAGACACTTCCCATGTGAAGAAAATCTGTGAGTTGAACGAGATTACCGATCCGGATAATATCCATTACGGACAAAAAATAATATTGCCATAGGAAAATGTGTGGTAAGATGTAGTAGACGAATTTTTTAATGTCGTTTTTACTGTCGTTAACGATAAGACAGGAAGCGACATACAGGAAGTGACATAAGACTGTGATTATCCAGGGATGAGCAAGAGGAACAACGGATGGCAAACGTTAGGGATTACCTGAAAAAGAGAAAGGAAAGAAAAGAGGGGCAGACGAGGATCAGCTATCGGGAGAAGATCAGGAGCCACAAATTTATGATCTTTTACCGGACCGTTCTTGTGATCTTATTGGCGGTAGGCGTTTCGGCGGCACTCTATATCCAGTGGAAGAATAAAGTTTACGCGGAAAATACGGTGGTTTTTTCGACGGAAGTACGGATTGCACAGGATGCCACGCTGATGCCTTTTGCAGGACACCTTCTCACCTACAGTAAGGATGGCGCCGGCTGTATGGATATCAAAGGGAATGCGGTCTGGAACCAGACCTTTGAAATGCAGAATCCGATCGTTGACGTGTGTAATGATGTGGTGGCGATCGGGGATTATAACGGCAGGACGATCTATGTCATGAATACCAGCGGGATCATGGGCAGTATAACGACCAACAGGCCGGTGCGGGATTTCTGTGTGGCGGATAACGGTGTCGTGGCGGTGGTTCTGGACGACAAAGACGCTACCTGGATCTACCTGTATGATTCGCAGGGAAAAGAACTGGTATATTTCCGGACGACGATGAAAGACAGCGGCTATCCGGTGAGCGTATCCATTTCGCCGAGCGGCGAGCTGGCATGTGTCTCTTATCTTTTTGTGGACAGCGGACAGATGAAGTCCAGCGTGGCGTTCTACAATTTCGGACCGGTGGGTAAAAATAATGTCAACAATTACGTGAGCGGTTATGACTATCTGAATTCCATAGTGCCGTTTACGAGTTTTCTTGATAACAGTTCGATATTCGCCGTGTCCGATGACAGGATCATGTTTTACAGCGGTGCGCAGAAACCGACCGTCGTTGCCGAGAAGCTGCTTTCCGATGAGGTGCAGGGCGTCTATTACGGCGATGAGTATGTGGGCCTTGTGGTCAACAGCACGCAGAGCGGCAACAGATACCGGATGGATGTCTATCACAGATCAGGAGAACTGCAGGTTTCGATAGAGTTCGACATTGATTTCCGGGATATTCTGTTTCGGGAAGATCAGATTATCATTTATAACGAATCTGAGTGCCGCATTTATAACAGTAACGGAACGGAGAAGTACAGCGGAGATTTTCACAAATCGGTTCTGCTTTTGATCCCGCAGAGCTCCAAGCGTAAGTTTATGGTGGTGACACCTGACTCCATTGACACGATCGAGTTAAAGTAAGGCCAGTGGGATCTTTCATACTTAAGACAGGAGAGTAGACGTCTGGATGTTCAGATTGATTTTTGTATTGATTATCTTCCTTCTATTTATATGGAGGGTAAAAAGGGGATTCGCCAACGGGATCATGAAGGAGATCGTCACGATCCTGTCCGGGGTGATTTCGCTTATATGTGTGGCGCTGATCGCCTTTGCGGTTACCAGCGCGATGGCAAATGCGATGAGCACATTGACTTTGTGTGTGGTGGGGCTGATTGTGCTTGGTATTGTTTTCAGGATATGCAGCCTGATCTTTAAACCGCTTCTGGCGCTGAGCAACATCTCCCTGATCGGCGGACTGGATAAAATGCTGGGGGCTGTACTGGGCGCTTTAGAGGCTTGTATCCTTTCGGTCGTGCTGTATTATGTTTCCGGATATTTGGGATTTTATCTTTTCTGAATACGGATTTACAGTCTTTATAAAAGACTTTTAAATTTATAAAAAAACTTGTTGACAAATGACAGAAGTCAGTGATATTATAAAAATCTACCGCGCAAAATGCTCCATGCAGAAACAGGCATGGACAGGGTCAGAAAAGCCG
>VSOD01000383.1 GCA_009774655.1 Lachnospiraceae bacterium | reverse complement strand
GGCTGGCGGGGAAGGCGGATCATTGCTTCGCCTGCTCTGAGCCTGCGGGCGAGGATGTGTTTGGCCGGGCGGCGATGCGGCAGGGCAAAGTGCAGATCATTCACAACGCCATTGATGTGGAGCGGTTTGTCTTTCACCCGCAGAAGCGGGCGGAAGTCAGAGAGCAGCTGGGCCTGAACGGAAAACTGGTGCTGGGGCATGTAGGACGGTTTAATTATCAGAAAAATCATCCTTATCTGATCGATATTTTCGCTGCGCTGTGCAGGCTGAGGCAGGATGCGGTACTGCTTCTGCTGGGAGAGGGGCCGGATCAGGAAAGGATCCGGGAGCAATGCCTGGCACTCGGTATCGAAGACAAAGTCAGGTTTCTGGGCAATCAGAAGAAGCCGGAGGATTATTATCAGGCGATGGATTTCTTCGTGCTGCCGTCTTTTTTTGAGGGACTGCCGGGCGTGCTGGTGGAGGCACAGGCGGCGGGACTTAAATGTCTTGTCTCAGATACCGTCACGAGAGAGGCGCAGGCCACAGAGCTGGTGACATGGCTTGCTATTGAACAGCCGGCGGCAGTGTGGGCGGAAAGAATACAGGCCGAGGCAGCCTATGAGCGTCAGGATACTTCCGGGATCATGCGGGCGGCCGGTTTTGATGTGAAGACACAGGCCGATGCGTACCGGGTGTTTTATCGAAACGGAAGGTGCGATGCATTTCGTGAATCTGCGAAACAGTGTTTGCAGGGGTGAGCGGCAGTTGATATTTATTTTGTAGAATCAGGGTTTTTGTGGAAAGGAGAGCGTTCGGGGCTATGAAGAAGCTGTTATTGATCGTGCCGTCCCTGCATCAGGGAGGACTGGAAAAGGTATGCGCGGCTACGGCCAGGCTTTTGCAGCCTTACTTTGATGTACAGATCGCCATTTTTGATTCCCGCAGCATCGCCTATGATATCAAGGGTATTCCGGTGGTGGATCTGCGGCTGCCAAGCCGTCCGGGTGTGATCGCCAAGGTCATCAATGTGCTCAGACGCGGTATGCGGCTGCGTAAATTGAAGAAGGAAGCGCAGATTGATATCGCGTACAGCTTCGGGCCGACGGCCAATCTGGCCAATATCGCTTCCGGCGGACGGGCAAAGATGTGGCTCGGGATCCGCAGCTATATGGATATGGGGAATCCGAAGCAGATACGGCTTTTCTGCCGGTGTGCGGACATGGTAGTCTGCTGTTCCGAGACGATCTGCCGTGAAGTGCAGGAGAAGTATCGGTGCGGGAAGGCCGTGACCCTGCAGAATCCTTTTGATATCAAAGAGGTGAAGCTGCTTTCCGGGCGCGAGGAGGCAGAGCTGCCCTGGAAGGAAGGCCGCATCCTGGTCTCCATGGGGCGCGAGGACAGCGTCAAGGGGTTCTGGCACCTGCTTAAGAGTTTTGCGCTGGTACATGAAAAGCTGCCGGACACCAGACTGATGATCATAGGAAAAGGGGAATTCGAGCCTTATAAAGAGCTGGCGGAGAAGCTGGGAGTCAATGAGGACATCTTTTTTACAGGGTTAAAGAAAAATCCCTATCCGTATTTGAAAAAAGGTACTTTGTATGTGCTGACATCCTATTACGAAGGGTTTCCCAATGCGATGGTGGAAGCCATGTCCATGGGGCTTCCGGTGATCGCCACGGACTGTAAGACGGGGCCGCGGGAGATTCTGGAAGACCGGTACGGCATATTGATTCCGAATATGGAGCCGGAACCGGATTTTGACCCGCTGCATATCACGGAAGAAGAGCGTGACCTGGCAGGACAGGTCATCGGTCTGCTGGAGGATCAGGACAGGATGCAGCATTACCGCGAGATGGCGTTAAAGCGCGCCGGAGATTATACGGCAGAATCCTATATTGAGAAAATACGCGGGTGGGCATAGCGATGCTGTGCAAAGAGCGCCCTTGTGATGCGCAGAGCAGTGCACAGATGCGTCCGGGAACATACGAGTGATCGTATAGAAGGAAACGAAGGAACAGAGGGAAGAGGGAATGGGAGTACATACGCAACATCATAAACTGCATCTACCGCAAAAGCGACAGCTTCTGATCCTTTTGCCTTTCGCCATGTTTTATACCGTTGCCGCGATGCTGGGGCAGCTGGAAAAGGCGGAGTCCCTGGGTATCGTGCACAATCTGGGCAGAGCAGGCGGGTGGTTTCTTGGCAGTTATGCGGTACTCGTGGTATTGTGCATGGCGATCTCCCGGCGGGATGTGATCATGCAGCATATCCCGTTTCTGAGAGGACTCCCGGAACAGAAAGCAAGAGCCGGAAAATGGTATCTGTATCTTCTTTTTACAGGAATCTGTCTGCTCTGTTACCTGCCTTATTATCTGATGTATTACCCCGGCTGGCTGAGCAATGACGTGGTGTGGCAGATCGAACAGATCCTGGGCTGGGCGCCGCCTTCGAATCATCATCCCTATTTCCATACATTGATCATGAAAGTGCTGTTTACGGCGGGCTGCCGGCTGTCCGGCACTTATACGGGCGGGGCGGCATTTTACACCTTCTGTCAGATGCTGGTGATGGCTATGGTATATGGATTTTTCCTGTACTGGCTGTACCGGCGGGGGAGTCGTGTATTGTGGCTTGTGCTGGCCGCGGCATTTTATGCCCTTCTGCCGATCAACGGCCTGATGACGATCTTTATGGGGAAGGATATGATCTTTACGGCGGTCCTGCTGCTGTTTGCCTGGATGACGGCGGCGTTTGATCTGGACGTGGACAGGGAAGCGGACACGGAAGTGGAATTGGACGGGAGAGCGGACAGAGAAGTGGAGACGGACAAGGATGCGGACAGCCGTAAAGGGCCGGGCCGATCCTGGTTAAGATGGGGCGCTTATTTTGCGGCGGGGGTTCTGCTGTGTCTTCTGCGGAGCAACGGTATTTTTATTTTCCTGGGAACGGCGTTTGTCCTGATTCCTGTGAGGATGTGGCGGCGGAAGTTTCCGGTCAGGACTTTTGCCTGTGTGTGCGGCGTGCTGGTGTGCTTTCTGCTTTACAGGGGGCCGGTGCTGGGGGCGCTTCATGTGGAGCCGCCGGATACGATCGAGGGGCTGACGATGCCCACGCAGCATCTTCTGTGCGCTTATCTGAAAGGCGGCAGCCTTACGGAAGAGGAGATCGCGATGATCGACCGGGTGGTGCCGGTGGAACAGGTAGGGGAGTACTATAATCCATGGTTTTTTGACATAGTCAAGAATTTCATACGGGAGGCGGGCGACCAGCAGGTGATCGCGGACAATAAGTGGGAGTATTTCAAGCTGTGGCTGAGAGTCGGCCTGCGCAACCCCTTACAGTATATGGTGGCGGAAGTGCGGCAGACATGCGGCTACTGGGCTTTTACCAGGCGGGATTATGAGTATGTGTACGGGGAGTATTTTATGGTGGATAATCCCTTCGGCATCACGACGCAGAGGAAGTTCTTTACCTACGATGACGAGCTGGCCATGCATGACTTTTTGATGGATTTTCAGGATCTGTACAACCGGGTGTGGCGTCTGGGCCTGAATACGTGGGTGATGGTATTCGGCCTTGCCTATCTTGCCTATGTGCGCAGGGGACAGCATGTGCTTATCTATATTCCGTTCATCATGATGCTGGGGTCACTGCTTCTGGCGACGCCGGTGAGCAATGAATTCCGCTATGCGTATGGATTGTTTGCGGCGTTTCCGGTGCTGTTTGGCTATACATTCCGGTGCAGGGAGGGAGTATGATATGACGATAACATCTTTCTCATATCTGGCATTTCTGGCGGTGGTGTTTACGGTCTATTATCTGATCCGGCCGAAGTGGCAGAGCGGTTATCTGCTGGCGGTCAGTCTGGTGTTCTATTGCCTGGCGGGGGAGGGGTATACGCTGCTTTATCTGCTTGTGTCTACGGTCAGCGTCTATTATGCGGCGCTGGCGATCCACAGGGAGGAGAATGCCGGGAAGACCAGATGGATTTTGACGGGAGCACTTCTTTTGAACTTCGGGCTGCTGGCGGGATTGAAATATTATGGGTTTATCCTGTGGAATGTGAACGCGGTGCGGGGATGGTTCGGACAGGGCGCCGTCGGCGGCTCCGTACATATTGTGGCGTCTCTGGGGGTCAGCTATTATACGCTGCAGCTTACGGGGTATCTGCTGGACTGCTACTGGAAGGTGGGCATGGTGCAGACGAGCCTGCCGAAGTTTGCCCTCTTTGCCTGTT
>VSOD01000382.1 GCA_009774655.1 Lachnospiraceae bacterium | reverse complement strand
AAATCCTATATGGAGCATGAGATTATCAGAGGTATCAAGGCTTCGGGAGTGAAAAGAATACGCTTGCACGATATTCGTCACAGTCACGCATCGCTGTTGATTTCAAAATTGGGAGCACAACCAAAGCTTGTGGCTGATAGACTTGGACATGAGAAAATTCAGACAACACTTGCTACATACTCCCATTTGTACCCTGATCAGGCACGGGATCTTGCGGATCAGCTGAATAATCTGATGAACGGATTTGATGAAGAGGAGGAAGACAGTAGTGCCGGGGAAGCATAAAGAACCTACGATAGCTTTTCGACCCAGTGCGTGGGAAAGAGCTATTATAGAACAAAGAGCAGCATTGAGCGGTATGCACAAAAAGGATTTTATTGCGCGGAGTTGTGTATATTCTAATATTATCGTAGTTGGCAAGAAAGAGAACATACAGCATATTGTAGATGCACTACAGGAAATGCAGATGGTCATGAAAGAAATCGTCGGGCAGCTTCGGTCTGGCGATTTCTCTTTGTCTAAGGACAGTTATGGGGAATTGAAAAAAGATTATTTAGCACTTACGGTCACAGTTGTGGATATAGTAAATGGAGCAGCCTATTTATTTGAAAAAGAAGCTCCCCAAAATCAAAGGAACTGGAAAGCAGAACTGGAATTAGAACAGTTATGTCATGCGATCGGCAATAGCGCGAGTAAAAATGGGATAATTGAAAGAAAGGATAATTCATGATATGATAATAAAGAAGAGGCAGGTGGTTGGATGGACGCTGAAAAAAGAAATGATTTAAAACGAAAAGAAACGCTGGAAGCAATAGAAAAGTTATGCCTTCTAGATGATAATCTGATGACGTTGGTATTCGACAGAAATATAGAGGCTACGGAACTGCTGCTGAATGTTATTCTTCAGAGGAACGACTTAAAGGTGTTAGAAGTGGTAGGGCAACGGGAATATAAGAATCCAATGTCGGGTGGGCGTTCTATTACCATAGATATTTATGCAGTGGATGGGGACGGTAAAGTCTACGATGTAGAAGTACAACGTGCATCGGCAGGGGCAGATGTCCATAGGGCGAGGTTCCACAGCAGTATGATTGATACAAAGATGTTGAAAGCGAAGCAGGATTTTAAAGAAATTCATGATTCATATGTAATTTTCATAACGGCAAGTGATGTTATGGGAGCAGGATTATCTTTATATCATATTAACAGGGTAATCGAGGAAACGGGTGTATGTTTTAATGATGGTTCTCATATCATATATGTGAACGGCAGTTATAAGGATGATAACGACCCGGTCGGAAAGTTAATGCATGACTTTAGATGCGTAAATTCTGTTGATATGTTCTATCCAGAATTGGCAAAGCAGGTAAAATATTTTAAGGAAACAGAAGGAGGTCAGGAAATTATGTGTCAGGTATTTGAAGATTTGGCGGAAAAGAGAGCGGAAGAGGCTCGAATAGAGGAGAAGAAAGCATTTGCACTCCGTATGATTGCAAGAGGTAAACTGACTGTTGAGGAGATTGCAGAGGATGCAGATTTGCCAATCGAAGTGGTAAGGGATTTGGCAGGATTACAGTTGGCATGAGATAGTGTAAATTATAGTGGGGCTATTTGGCAGGTGATTAAGGAGATTGCCTGCCATTTTTACAATCAAATTTGGGGAAATAAATGCAGGAAAATAAGTCAATTACTATAAGGATGGAAACTTGATGTGGAAGAGATTTCTATCAATGTGCTGGATGATGTTTGGGTGTCAGAAAGTATAATGAAACAATTTTAAAATTTATTGTAAAATATAGATAAACAGTTTTAATAGGATGGGTATTTAGTTAAATGAATAAGGACTTATTACAGGAAATTGGAACTGAATTGAAAAACAATACAAAAACTACTCTTTTGGAGGCATTGATAAATTGTTTTATTCAAGATTCCGTAGACTTTGGAAAAAATATAATAGAATTATTGCATCAAACTAGAAGCATTCCAGACATGATACTGTGGAACAATTTTTATTTGTTTTTACAGGAGGGAAAATTTGACTATGATGTATTAAGAAAGCTGGCAGTAAAATTGGAAGAAAGCGGAAATAAGAAAGAAAATGTTACAAGCATAGTTTATACAGTAAACAGGATTGATGATCCAAGAAAAGCAAAATACATTTCATGGTTAACTCTTTCGGTAATAGATAACGATATGGATTTTGATAAGTATTTCCGTTTGGTAAAGGCTATAGAAAATTTTGTATATGCTGATTTGGTGTATCTTTCAGAGAACGTTGAAAATGTAACAATAGATTCGAATAATTCACATATTGATGATTTCTTGGCAAATGGAATGATTTATAGAATCGATGGCGGTTTTGCTTATACCGATAAAGCGTATGATCTTGTTGAATATGGAATTAAAAGAGGTCATAGTGTAAGGAGACCCGAGGAAAAGCCTGAAAGACAGATTATAGAAATGGCAACAGATGAGGATGCTATTGATTTTACTGGGATGTTTTAGAAGCATATAAATAATTTTGGCTAAGTAGTAGGAGAGCGAGAGATTATGTGTCAGATATTTGAGGATTTGGCGGAAAAAAGAGCTAATGAAAGGTCAGAGGAAGTGCGGATGGAAGTAAGGGAGGAAACAAGGATAGAAACTTTGTTTAACTCTATTAGAAGTCTTATGGAATCCATGAAGTGGACAGCCGAGCAGGCGCTGACAGCTATGAACGTATCAGAAAATGATTAAACGCTTCTGAAAACGCGCTTTTAGATTATGGAAAAGTGGTAGAAAAGTTCTGGTAATACTGTTGTAGCGTGGTAATACTTTGGTAATAAAAGGTCAGTGAACCAGAAAAATAGCTTCATGTTTCAACGTATTTGGAGAATAAAAAGACTAAGGATCATGGATTAGGTAGCCAAATGACAGCCATGTGAGAAGAGTTCGAATAGTCGGAGCTAAGCCGCAAAGCCCGTAAACACTAGGGTTTGGCGGCTTTTTCTCTTTCTCATTGCATTACGATTGCATTTTTCTATTCAACCTCTCTGTGATAGATTGCGGTGTGCTGATTGCTAGTGTAATCTGCAATGCTGTGTGAAGCGGGTGTGTATGTCAGCACGCCCGTTAATTTATTGGCAACTTCAAGATTGCTGTTAGGGTACAAATGCCCGTATGTTCCTAAAGTGGTCTGTATCTTCTCATGCCCTAGACGCTCTTTAATCAAAAGCGGGTTTTCTCCCATGCTGATTAAGAGGGAAGCGTGGGAATGCCGTTACGGTATAATAACGACAAACGGAAAAAGCCTTGATTTTCAAAGGGTTTGAGCGTTTGCCGTCATTTATTCAATTCCTTTTCCAAGTTGAAATCTGACGAGAAAAATATCGAAAAAAGGAGGCTGTTTCATTAACGACAAAATTTAATAACGCCAGCGATCCGGTGTATTGCCTGGCCGCTGATTGCTGTGGGCGTTTCACTTTTATAGGTGGACGCCCTTTTTTCATATCCATTTTCAGGAGAAAGGAGATTCACATGGAACTGAACGAAATGGAAAAGCACCTGATCTTCCAGACGGAAGGCTATGGGAAGCAGCGGACTTTCACAGGCAAGCATGACAGCAATGCTTTCTGTGGATACGTCTATCAAGCAGGCAAAAGTACAGGGTAGTGTGGCAACAAATCTGGAAGGCAGGGCGAATGTTCTGAAAGCAGAAGTCAAGCAGGGAGGAGGAAATGTAGAAGCCAAGAAAGAGGAAATTGCGGAACTGGAACAGAAAGCGCAGGCTGCGACTTCATCACAGATTTCTACTTTGGCAGACGCAAACAAGACAATGGAGGAAGCCGCAAAGACAGCAAGCAAGGACGAAAAAGCTACAAATACAAAGGAAAAAGGATCAGACGAAAAGGTGTCCGGCGCAGATACACAGAAAGAAACTGGGGCAGGTTCAGAAAGTGCAAATGAACAATCAAATGTTTCCGCTTCAAAGGGTACAGCAGCCCCAACCACAGCCACAACACAACAAGCGACAGCCTATGCGTCAGTGGATATTTGTTTATAGGAGGTGAGCCTATGTCAGCGGTTAATTTTAATCTATTATCGGGTTAATTCCCCGCCGCTTGCGGCGTTTTGGAAAAAGAAGCTAGGATAGGATACCCCGCTGCTTGCGGCGGGGTGGTTCATTATGCTGCTTATGTAAATTATGATACGGGTTATGATTTCTCTGCCCTTATGGGTGG
>VSOD01000381.1 GCA_009774655.1 Lachnospiraceae bacterium | reverse complement strand
GTGCATTATGCCAATAAAAAAGCCCCAATGGGAATTCATTAAACATCAGAAATTAAAATGGCTGTGAATGGTAACAAGTTTTGCGTCAATAACTCAAAAAAGCACTTGACAAAACGCTTCATGGAGTATACGGCGGGCTACCAGAGCCATCCTGACGCCGCACACTATCTTTTATTCTATGGTTTAAAACCGGCCAGCAACAGCGCACTTTTCCGGCTGCATCCAGCTTGCCCTCTCCATGATGATCCGCTCTTTCGCCATCCCCATCGGCATCAGCCTGTTAGGCGGTATCGTCAGCCTGCTGGCCACCAGCCAGGGACCGGGACTCTTCTATTCCTATTCGCTGTACAGCCTCGACATTCGCAGTGATGTAGTTTTCTTTAACACAAAGTCGGAACAGATTATAAAAAGGACAGTTCAGCATACTGTCAAACTGTCCTTTTTATGCATTTAAAAATTTCATCAAATCCGGATATGCCTCCCTGTTATCCCTGATCAGCCATCTCTTAAACGCTGCAAACGGCGAACTGTCCTGCAGCTGCTTCTTAAGAAGGCACTCCAAATCTTCTTTTTCCTCATCCTCAGATTCCTGATATTCGCGAACATATTCTTTAAATTCGGAAAGCTCTTTTCTTAAAAGTTTCCTTAAGATTCTGGCTTCCATTTTCTTTTGCTGTGTGGATCCATAATAAACTTCCTGCAGAAGATTCACGGTATTCTGCGTTTCTATCCCATCGTCCAGCCTGTCAAACAGCAATTCTTCTTCCGTCCCGAAATATCCTTTTTTCCGGAAAGCAATTTTTTCCTCAACGTTTTCTTTTGTACAGTCAATGATCGGCTCATATTTATCAAGTTTAGTGTTATTGCAATGTGCACAGGCAAGAAAAATATTGTTCCAGTCATACTTCAATTCCGCATTTTCTCGATGCGGAACTAAATGTTCAATCTGATAAGACGTGATCTGTTTATTCTCACAAATATAACATTTTCCATAAAACAATTCCTTTAGTGCCGCGTTTACTTCCGGCGTATTACAGGTACTGTTCTTTGTCTTCGCTTTTTGTAAAGAAATGATCGCTTTCTGCGATTTCTCTGTCGTTCTTCGGCTTATCTTAATCATAAAGACTTTCCTTCTATAGCCAGAAATTTATCTGCCGCCTCCCGCGAAAGTCCCTGTGGAATATTCTTTAACGCACTGCGGAGCTTTGCTCTCTCTGCGCGTTCCTCCTCCGTCAAGTCCATTTTACATTTTAATTCCTGGTATCTGTCAATCTTATCTTTCAATTCGTCTGCATATTCATCTGCTTCAAAAAATCCTTCTGCAAGACCATCAGCGGAATACACAGACAAATCTTCCAATTCAATACACCGCTCCAGATCATACACTTTAGCATTGGAAATAGAATTGAGAATATAAGGTGAATGCGTTGTAATAATAAACTGAATCCGTGGAAAAAATCTTGTCAGAAATGGCATGATTTTTTTCTGCAATTCGATATGAAGATGTGTTTCCACTTCATCGATCAACACAATTCCCTCTATATCATACTGACTGATTGTATCTCTGAGAAGCCAGTTCTTATCCATTCTTAATATCAAATCTGATACAATGTGAATCACCGAAGAGTATCCATCCGAAAGCTCATCAAAGCCAAACGGTATCCTGCCGGACTCATGAATTTTAAAATCATATTCCTTATAATCATATTCGAGTGTTACGGTATCATCATCTAATAAGATTCGCAGGGCGTCCACAAACCTGTCAAACCATGCCTGAATCCTGTCTACGATCACCAGATCACCTTCGTTACGCGCGTATGCCTGCTGTGTTTTCAAATGTACCAAATATTTATGCAAAAGCTCTCCGGGTTCAGAATCCACTTTATAGAATAAAGCCAGTTTAATATCTTCCGCTCCCTTTGCGCGGACAATCTTCGTCTTTCTGTTGGCGGCATAATACGCTGTTATAAACTCTCCCTGCCTGTACAAAGAATCCAGCTCCTTGTATTCACTGAAAGAAATCCGCACCCCACCTGTGTACTGTTCTGTCACGTTTAAAACCGCTTTATAGCGTTCTCTGACACTTTGCTTCTCTGTCTCTGTTTTTGCTGCATTTAATTGGCGTTCCATCACCGACAGGCTTGGAATATACTGCTCCACCAACTCCCTGAACATATTCTCATTTATCGCTGATAAATATTTTTGCAACGCCAAAAGCAGAGACGTTTTACCGGATCCGTTCTTACCTGTGATGATTAAATGCTGTCTCTTTTCGGGATTCAGCGATACAACTATATTCGATAAATGTCTCAACTCCTTAATGGCAATCTCTGTAATATAATGCTCCATTCTCCCTACCTCTTCCCGAAATTCGATGTCATTGATTATATTCTGCCGCTCACTAAAGTTTTTCACTTTATTTCTGCCGGTCCAGCAGCTCCCGAAGCGCCTCATCCCCGATGCTCACCCACGCATCTTCTTCCTCGGCATTCAGTCCCAGGTATTCCCGAAGCGTCACCGGCTCGTCACTGAATCCCCACTCCTGACTGTAATCGTCAATTTCCTCAAAGGCAATCTCTCCCGCCAGATACTTCTCTTTAAATTTCTTTTCCGTTTCCATAAGCTGTATTATCCTCTCTGCAAACCCGCTGTTCCATTCGCTTAATCACACCCACGTTGACGCTTCTGCCCATAACCCGTCCTAAGGTCTTCCTGCCTGATACTCCGCACTGAAAACCCCTGAAATTCTAGCCAAGTCCGTCCGCCTGTGCCTTCTTCGCGATCATCTCATAGGTGGGCACCGGCACACCGTACTGCTGCCCCATCCGCACCACTTCATAGATCAGGCCGTCAATCTCAGACTGTTTGCCTGCATAGACGTCCCTCTGCATGGAAGTGCTCGCCTCGGGGTTGAGTGTATCCAGAATCCGCAGGTTCGTCGCCACGATATCCACCAGGAACGGCACTCCCATGGCCACCGCCAGTGCGTCAATCTCCTTCATCAGTTTTACAAAGGTATCCCGTGGATCGCCTGTCTTCTGCACTTCTCCGGCCGTCACATGATAATACAGGCCGCAGGCTGCCATAGGAGATACAAAGGCAAATTTCTGCAGCGCATCCCGCCTGATGTTGTCGGAGAGCACGCCGTCAATGCCGCTTTCCTTCAGATCCTGCGCCACCGCAAACAATTCCGGGCGAAGTTCCTCCGGGTTTCTCACCCCGTATACAATACGGAAAATATCCCCCCGCAGCAGGATCGTCCCCGGTTCTTTAATCTCTCCCGCAATATAGATACAACCGTCCGTCACCAACAATTCCGGCAGCTTCTCCTGCATCCGGCCGCCCGTCCCATAAATATTCAGGATCGGGATGACTATGGTATCCGCTCCCGCGACCCGTCTGATAAACGGAAGCGTTTCCTCCAGCGAATATCCTTTCACACAGACAAAAATAACATCCGGCTGCTCCTCATAATGTTCCATGTCCACTGCCTTGATCGGCCGCACCGTGTAGTTTCCCTTGGCTGTCGTCTCCATGCACAGACCATGTTCTTTCATCTGCTTAAGGTGCTCCCCGCGTGCGATCAAGGTCACATCTTTGCCCGCCTCCGTCATATAGGCGCCGATACTGCCGCCCGTGCCGCCTGCCCCGATTACCAGATATTTTAAATGTTTCATTTCCGCTTTTCTCCTGTCCCTGTTAATATCCTGTTGGTAGTATAGTGAACGAAATAACAAACCTTTATTTCTAATGTCGTTAACTGTACATGCTACACAACAGCCTCTATAAGCAGTTTATCTCCGATCACTACTTCTTTCACACCAATTTCTTTCTTCTTATTAAAATTGAAACTCAGCATATATCCTTTCTTTAAATGAAAATGATCCAGATATTCCGAAAGCTGCTTCTCACCTCTCTCATTGTAGCTGTTTCCATGCCAGATCTTCATTTCAACAATGCTCTGTTCCCCCTGATAATCAATGACCAGATCCATACGTTCCCGGTTTCTTGTCTGTGCTTCTACATAACAATTACCGGTGCCATTGATGATCGGCTTGAGAAACAACATAAAGTATTTTCTTCCGGCATCTTCCCAAAATGTCTCGTTCTGATCACCATACAGAGAGTCAAAAGCCTCTTCAAACTTCTCAAGCACCAGTCTGACATGCAAATGCCCGTCTACGATAAACTGATTTCGCTGCCGCGAACCTTCTGTATAGATAA
>VSOD01000380.1 GCA_009774655.1 Lachnospiraceae bacterium | reverse complement strand
GGCCGGGCGGGGGCTTGGCTCCGCCGTGGCGCGACGAAGTGCCGCACGGCTGCCGGCCTGTGTGTGCTCCTTTATCTGGCCTGTTCGCCGGGATATCTGGAGATGCTTAAGAATCTGGGGCCCGAATGCCTTTTCTTCGATCTGTATCTGATTGTTATGCTGGTTGTTGTCGGTTTCCTTAAGGCATACTGTAAGAACCGGTGCGGGAGAGTGGCGGCGCTGGCCGGCGCGGCCGGGGCAGGAGCGCTGATTGGTATGCTGGGATATCTGGATCTGACGGCTTTTACGATTCTGGTGCTGGGGGCGGTCGTTGTCACGGGGAAGAAGAGCCGCACAAAGGAGGAGCCGGTGCGTAACGGCGGCGGTATCAGTGCGGCGGTGGCGGCGCTGATCCTGACAGGATGCGGGGCCGGATTTCTGGGCACGGCTGCGGCCGTCAGCTCCGGCAGCGGCATGGGACTTGTGGCACAGCTTACGCAGTGGGCGTCGGTGCATGTGTGGAATACGCGTACCTTCGGGTTTCGGCCGCTTTACCCTTATTCACTGGATATGCTTCTTTTTGGTGTGCTGGCGGTGCCGGCCTCATTTCTTGTATTTGAATTTTTTCGCAGCGGCAGGGAGCAGAATTACATGCTTTGGATCCTGCTGTGCATCGTGGCGGCGCCTACACCGCTGGCGGTATTCGGGGTGCAGCCTTTTGGCCTGCTTTCCATGTATCTGTGGGGCGTGCTGGCCGGTCTGGGCCTGCAGAACTGCATATTCGGCGGGCAGGCCAGATTGATGCAGACGATGATCGAGGAGATCAACCAAGCGGCCGGGGAAATTGAAACGGTAGAAGAAGCCGGGCCGGCACAGGCGGGCAGGCTTATGCAGGAAGGCAGGGAGAAAAATAAAGTCGGACAGATACAGACGGATGGACGGTCAGAAGAAGCGGAACGGATACAGACGGATGAACATGTAGAAGAAGCCGGCCAAATGCAGGAAGACAGGGAGAAGAATAAAGACGAACTGATACAGGAAGGCGGAAAGAGAGACAAAGCCGAAGAAATTGAGGTGCTGGATCTGACGAAAGAAGAGACGCCGGAAGAGCAGCAGCAAGCAGAGGAACCGGTCAAGAAACCGCGCTATATCAAGAATCCGCTGCCGCTGCCGAAGAAACACGTGCGCAGGCAGATGGATTATCAGTATACCGTCGATGATAAGGACATGAACTACGATGTGGAAGTAGGCGACGATGACGATTTCGACTTATGACCGTTTCGGTAAAGCTGCCGTTGTACCAGATACCGGATTTTTCAGGCATGTCAATGGATCAGAAAATGTATAATTATCGAGAAGATAACGCAAACTATGAGAGAATCACGGAATGAATGTGGTTCTCTTATTTTAGTTTTCGGAGGTATGGGATGGGCAACAAAGAGAATAAACAGAACAAGAATTCCAAAAAGGAAGAGAAGCGGGAGGATCAGGAAAAGCAGCAGGACAAGGAGCAGCACCGGGACGAACGGATCGAAGCGAACGGTCAGGTCACACTGGACGAGAACGACAAGCATCACAAAATACATCTGATCACGATCATCGGGGAAATCGAAGGGCATGACAATTTGAGCAGTTCTTCCAAGACGACCAAATACGAGCATGTACTGCCTCAGCTGGCGGCAATCGAGGACAGCAGGGATATAGACGGGGTGCTGATTCTGCTCAATACGATGGGTGGTGATGTGGAGGCGGGACTGGCCATCGCGGAGATGATCGCTTCCATAAGCAAGCCTACGATCTCGCTTGTGCTTGGCGGAAGCCACTCCATCGGCGTGCCGATCGCGGTCAGCACGGATTATTCTTATATCGTGCCAACGGGAACGATGGTGATCCATCCGGTAAGGCTTACGGGTATGGTGATCGGCGTACAGCAGACTTTTGACTATTTCAGGCAGATTCAGAACCGCATCACGGGATTTGTGTGCGAACACTGTAAGATCTCCAAGGCAAGGATCGAGGAACTGATGATGGAGACCGGGGTATTGACCAAGGACGTGGGAACGATCCTCGTAGGACAGGAAGCCGTGGAAGAGGGGATTATCTGCGAGGTGGGCGGTATCAAGGATGCGATCGCCAGGCTGCATGAGATGATAGACAGGAGACTGGCGGCCGGGGACGGCGGATGCGGCAGCCGGACGACCGACACAAAATAAGGGATGACAAGCGAAAATGAAAATGCTATACTATATGGAGTCTTATTTTGATACGGAGGCATGATAATGGCATCAGGTCAGGGAGGAAATCGCTCTTCCGCTAAGAAAAAAACGGGGACTTCAGGCAGAAGTACGGCTAAAAACAGAAATACACAGACGAGAAAGAGGAATACCACCAGTAAAAATACGCACGCAGAGCCAATGGATGTAGCAATCCGCAACGAGATATTACTGATCGTGTTTCTTGCGCTTGCGATCATCCTTTTTCTTTGCAATTTCGGCGTGGTCGGCAAGGCCGGCGATATGGTCAGCGGCGTGATGTTCGGCATATTCGGTCTGCTGGCATATATTGCGCCTGCGATCATATTCCTGGCGATCGCTTTCGGCATGATCAATGCAGGGAATAACATCGCGGTCAGGAAGCTGGTCGCCGGGGTAGTGCTCTTCGTGCTGGTCAGTATGATGTGCGAGCTGTTTGCCACCGAGCAGGCGGAGAGCTGGCAGCTGAAGGAGATCTATCTGCGTTGCAGCCAGAATCATAACGGCGGCGGTGTGATAGCGGGGTCTCTGCTGTATGCTTCCCGTAAGTTTTTGGGCATGGTGGGGACCGTGCTGGCGATTCTTGTGCTGGGCGTGATCTGTATGGTGATCGTCACGGAGAAATCGTTTATCGGCGGGGTGACGAAGCAGGGCCGCAGGATGTACGAGCGTTCCATGGAGGACGCCGAGTACCGCAGAGAGCGGGCGCAGGAGAGGCGCCAGGCGCTGGAGGAGAAGCGTGCCAGGGCAGAAGAGAAACGCGCAAGGGCACAGGAAGAGCGCAGGCTGCGGGAAGAAGAGCTCGAGAACGAGAAGATTCTGCGCATGGATAAGAAGGTGACCGGCGTCATGCTCAATACGGCGCTGGATAAAGATAAGAAGAAAGAGCCTGTGGAGAAGATACGGGACGATATTCATGAGATCACGCTGCAGCTGCCGGAAGAGGAGGCGTTTGTGGCAGAAGAGGCGTCGGCGGTTAAGGACAGAAATTCCAGACATTACATAGAAAACGAGTCGGACGATCTGAGCGAGATCCGGATTCACGGGGCGGTCCCGGAAGAACAGGAGATTCCTCAGCAGCCGGAGGAGGCCGGATTCGAGGCTTTTATCCGGCAGGAGGAGGAACCGGCCATCCATCAGGGCGGCAGGACGGTCAATTCCCCGGCGCAGGATGCCGCCACAGAGCGTGCTTCCGCCGATACCGTCAGGGCAAAGGAACAGGATGCGGGACAGAAGACAGAGACGCCCAGACCTTATCAGTTCCCCTCCTACGAGCTTTTGACCAAGGCAAAGAACAACAACAGCGGAGATTCGGCCAGAGAGTTGAAGGAGACGGCCATGCATCTGCAGCAGACGCTGGCTACATTCGGCGTCAAGGTCACCATCACGGACATCAGTCAGGGGCCTTCGGTCACCCGCTACGAGATGCAGCCGGAGCAGGGAGTCAAGGTCAGCAAGATCGTCGGTTTGGCCGACGATATCAAGCTGAATCTGGCCGCTACGGATATCCGCATCGAGGCGCCGATACCGGGCAAAGCGGCCGTCGGCATAGAAGTACCGAACAAGGAGAATACGGCAGTGTCTTTCCGGGAACTGGTGGAGTCCAAAGAGTTCCGGGAGTTCCCCTCCAACCTCGCTTTTGCGGTGGGTAAAGACATCGGCGGCAAGATCGTGGTGACGGATATCGCCAAAATGCCCCATATGCTGATCGCGGGAGCTACCGGTTCCGGTAAGTCTGTCTGTATCAATACAATCATTATGGGTATTTTGTATAAGGCGAAGCCGGAAGACGTCAAGATGATCATGGTAGATCCGAAGGTGGTGGAGCTGAGTATCTATAACGGGATACCGCACCTGCTGGTTCCGGTGGTGACGGATCCGAAGAAGGCCGCTGCCGCGCTGCACTGGGGTGTGGCGGAGATGACGGACCGTTACAAGAAGTTTGCGGACTATAATGTCCGTGATCTTAAGGGTTATAATAAGAAGGTAGAGAGTATGCG
>VSOD01000038.1 GCA_009774655.1 Lachnospiraceae bacterium | reverse complement strand
CCTTTCGTGTTTGTATCTCAATGATAAAATACAAAGGTCACGAGAATGTCGCCATATCTAAAATAATTTCTAAAGGGAAAGAAAAGAACAGAAAAAGACGGCTTCCTGCCGCCTTAATCATTTGGCAGGAAGATGGTAAAAGTTGTACCAGTGCCTACCGCAGAAGTTACTTTGATACGCCCGTTCTGCTTTGAAATGATCTCCCTTGTGAGATACAGACCAATACCTATCCCCTCAATGCTGTGTACTTCCGGCTCCCGGTAAAACCTCTTAAAAATTGCAGCTTGATGACTTTCCGGGATGCCACGTCCCGTATCGGTTATATCAATTTTTGTGCAGGCTTCCCAGCGAACAACAGCCACTTGAATTGTTCCCCCTGCCGGGGTATATTTTACAGCGTTCTCTAAAATATTGAATAGGGCTTCCGCCGTCCACTTCGGGTCATGGGGGACAAGCAGATCGTCCGGACAGTCTACTGTAACTTGCAGATGCTTTTCTTCTGCTTTCAAAAAAATGCTCCCCAAAGCGATTGCCAGAGTTTCATAGATCGGAACCTGTTGCTTGTCTAATGAGATAACTCCTGTCTCCAAACGGGAGGATTTTACCATCGCGCCCATAAGAAAATCCAGCTTATCAAGCTGCACATTCATGGATTGCAGATATTCCACTTGCTGTTCACGGGAAAGCTCCTGTTCCAAAAGAATAGCAGCAGCCATCTTCAAATTTGTGGCAGGCGTTTTGACTTGATGGGATATGTCAGAAATCATCCCCTGTAAATCGGCACGCTGTTCCTCTATGTTTTTTTTGTTGGCCTGCAACATCTGATACAAACGGTTTAGTTGATGGTTAATGCGGTCTAAAAGGGTATCATTATCAAAAATCATACTTGGTGTCGCTTCGCCTTGCATCATATCGTCAATCGTCTGGCATACATCATCCGTAAAATGGGCCAGCCGGTTTTGTAAAACCTTGACCAGGATAAATGCCCATATAGATAATGCTGCAGTGGTAATCAGGCATACAATAACTGTCGTCACATTTTGGGTAGCGAAAAACACACCGATACACAGGACAGGGATTGTTATGGTAACGCCTGCTCCAATCAGCCGGAAAATGCCAGAAAGAGATAACTGTACTTTTTTCATTTCGCATCCCCTCCTGTAAACATATAGCCCATGCCATAAACAGTTTGAATATATTTTTTTCCGTCCTTTTCAATTTTACCCCGGATGCGGCTGATTGCTGCTGTCAAGGTATGTTCATCCACATACTTTTCCTGGCTGTCCCACAGATCTTCCAGCAATTTATGACGGGTCAATAAAATTCCTTTATTTTTTGTAAAGACTTCCAGCATCCGATATTCCAGCGGAGCAAAAATGACTTCCTTTCCATTCAAAGTTGCCCGCATGGAAGAAAAGTCCATCATAAGTTGTCCATCATCATATATTTTGTGGGGTGGCTCTTTTTCCGCATTTTCCAGCAGAGAAAAAATCGCTTTAACCTTGTGGCGCAGCACACCGTTAGAAAACGGTTTTGTGATATAATCGGATGCTCCCAGTTCATAACCCTTTATCATGTCTTGTTCCAAATCATTTGCTGTCAGGAAAATCACAGCCGTATGTGTGTTTTCCTTGATCATTTTGCAGACCTCATATCCAGAACCATCTGGCAGGTTGATGTCCAGAATTACCAGATCGTAGGTAGCTGACCAAAAGCAATGCTGTGTTTCTGTTGCGGTATAAACAGAAGTAACTTTGTAGCCCTCAGCCAGCAGTATATTGGAAAGCATCTTATTCATGGTTGTGTCGTCCTCGACAATTAAAATCTGTTTCATGCGCGCACTTCCTTTTTCGCTTTTAGCGTTAGTATAGCTGATAAATGGATATAATTCTTCAAATGTTACTGTTTTCCCAAAAATATATACCGTTTCCCAATCAGTCATAAGTGTTCTGGCTTCGCCGCTTGACATTTTTTAAGTTCACTCAGATATTTCTCAAATCTCCAGCGGCATATATACCATAGCAGACATTTAACATTTCTGCGGATATGTCCATAATCGGCAGGTTTTCTCCACGAAAAAATGTGTACATGTATTACTCTGAACCAAGTATTATATAGTGAGCTAATATTACATTTATATTTTCTTTCTCTTTAGCTGTTACAGGTAAGTTCTGATTGTTTTCTTTGTCATTGAATGTTCCACATTCCGAATGATAATAATATGTTCTTTCATCAATTATAAGTTTGCAATCATTTGCACATTCGGCAGTCCCTTCTGTATTCCAGCTGCCATTTTCAATAATGTCTGCGATTATTTTTACTTCTTCTTCGTTCAAATTATAAGCTTTATCTTCATCTATACGAGC
The DNA here is from genome assembly GCA_009774655.1 of Lachnospiraceae bacterium. Lineage (GTDB taxonomy): Bacteria > Bacillota > Clostridia > Lachnospirales > Lachnospiraceae > UBA3282. The sequence goes on along the minus strand of VSOD01000038.1, from coordinate 14,052 downwards.
AATTGTTCCACTTATACTTTCAATAATCGCCTGCTGTGTCTGCTCTGCTTCACCGGAAACATTTTTATCAACCTCAGGCATATCTGAAACCGCGCCACCTGCTACAGGTTCTTCACTACCAGTTGCTTTATCGCAAGCAACTAATGACAGCATACAAGTCAATATCCAAAATAATGCCAATAGCCTTTTCATACGAATACTTCCATTGTTACCTGCATCAAATCCACTAACATTCATTAACACATCCTCCTTGACTTACTATTTTTATGCTCATTTTCTCCTATGCACATATATGCACATAATTTACCGCCTCATACAATTCATCGACAGATACGCCCGTATTTTAAACCACAATTACACCATATCTTGTTGTCCGGATCAAACAGCGTTATAATAGGGCCGAACCACAGGAAAAACAGGAGATTCTCAAAACTCTACTGTTGGTAGGTGTTCCTTTTATCCGTCCGCTGTATCATAAGTATCATAATAATGCAAAGCGAGGATTTTTGAAATATGGATCAAAAGAAAATAGGCGGTTTCATTGCCGCGCGAAGAAAAGACAACGGCCTGACCCAAAACCAGCTGGCTGAAATGTTGGGAATAACGGACAAGGCTGTATCAAAATGGGAAACCGGAAAATCAATGCCTGATCTGTCCCTGTTTTGTCCGCTGTGCGACCTGCTCCACATCACTTTGAATGAATTGCTTGCAGGTGAATTCATACCCGATGAAAACCTGAAAGAGAAATCTAATCAATTACTGCTCGAAGTCGTCACAAGCCTGCTTGGCGAAGACCGGTGGGAGAATCAGACAGATTCCTCTGCTTCGAGCGTGTTAAAGATAAAAAATATCAGAAAGGTATACGAAACGGAAAGTACCGTAACCGAAGCCGTTAAAGATGTCAGCTTTGAAATCACCAAAGGGCGTTTTGTCGGCATCATGGGTGCATCAGGATCCGGAAAAACCACTTTACTGAATATGATCGCAACAATAGATAAGGCTACCAGCGGGCAGATAGAAATTGACGGTCATGACATTGCCGGCCTGTCTGAAAATGATCTGGCATCTTTTCGCCGGGAGCATTTGGGGTTTGTATTTCAGGAATACAATTTATTAGACACCTTAACGGTTTATGAGAATATCGCACTGGCATTGACGATTAAGCAGATGCCAAAAGAGACCGTAAAACAGACGATCATTGATCTGGCCGGCAAATTAGGGATATCGGAAATCCTGCATAAATTTCCGTATGAAATTTCAGGCGGCCAACGGCAGCGATGCGCCTGTATAAGAGCGATCGCGACAAACCCCGGCCTGATTCTCGCGGATGAACCGACCGGGGCATTGGACAGTCATGCCGCTGCCCAATTACTGGAAACCTTTGTCATGCTCTGCCGAAAATATACTGCTACTGTCCTAATGGTAACGCATGATGTCTTCTCCGCAAGTTATTGCGATGAGATTCTGTTTATGCAGGATGGCAAAATAAAAGCCTCCCTGAAACGGGAACAGGAAAATAAACAGGAATTTTTCACCAGAATTTTAGATACTTTCGCAAAGATAACAGGAGGTGTTCCCTATGTATCTTAAATTAGCGCTCCGTAACACAAAGCGTTCCATGCTCGACTATCTCCTTTATATGGCATCCATGGTCATGCTCACTTCCATTATTTTTCTTTCAAACTGTATTGCGGATACAGGGGATATGCAGGCGGGTTTTCAGACAATGGCCCTGCCTTTACTGATCGTGCTGATCATGGCGGTATTTGCAAACTATATCAATCATTTTGTCATCAGGCAGCGGGCAAAAGAATTTGCCACTTATATGCTGCTTGGCATGGAAAAAGATAAGCTGACACTGGTATTTTTGTGCGAATTATTTTTGACAGGACTGTTGTGCTTTGTTGTGGGTGTGGCTTCCGGGACGGGCATCTTTTCTATCTGCTGTCATACATTACTGCCGGATACCACAGGCCGCTCCATGTCCAGAATTATCCTGAAAAGCATTCTGCAGACATTTGGTTATTTTTGCTGTGTAGAAATTCTGACAACATTTTTTATGAAGAGAAAAATATATAAATTACAGATCGTGCAGCTTATGCGGGAAAAACAGCACAATCAGCCGCTGGGCACAGGCCGGAAATCCTTTTGGGGATGGATGCTTATGATCAGCTTTTTCGGCTATCTGGCACTGCTGTCGGGCATTTCCTTTCTGTCCGGCAGGATAATGTCTGTTTCCATCTCCTTTATTTCACTGCCAGTGTTGGTGTGCGTTTTTTCATTCTATAGATGGCTGTATGCTTTTATCGCATCCTTACGCCTGTCACAGGCAGACACTTTATATCAGGGCAACCGGTTGTATCAGATGGCTGAAATGACAGGCGGTTCAAAAACCGGTGCCAATGTAAATACCATTTTCTGCATCTGCTTTATTTTTTCAGCAGCCGCTTTTGTCTTTGGGACGCTTCTGCTTAATCCGGCTGTTTCCATTTTTGAACAAAAGGAACAGCAGTGGATGGGATTTTTACAGATCAGTATCTGCATTATTTTTATGATCATTTATTTCTCTATCCTCTCTTTATCGCAAATCATTGATTTAAAGAGAGAGGATCGAAATATACGGCTGTTATTTCATATGGGCAAAAGTTGTTCCGATCTGAAAAAACTGATTTGTATGCAGGTGCTTCTAAAGCTGTTCATGCCGGTACTGATGTCTTTTATGATGCTCTGGACAGCCGCACCGTTTGTCAATCATAAGCTGAACTCCATATTACCCATACACGATCATCTGCTTAAAGCTATGGGCAGTTTTATGGTCTGCTTCTTTGTTCTGTATTTATGCTATTTTGGTATGGTATATGTGATAAGCACGCGATATATCAAATTTATCACGAAACAGTAAAAAACCGTGCCTCGATCGGTATTGGAATACCGCCCGGAAACAGGGCTGTCAGGGCACACAGGAAAAGAGCTCCCCGTCGCTGACAAACACCGCGTCCTGTCCCCTCGTGCAATAGACCTGCGCGCCCGCCAGGCGAAGCGCCTGTTCAATCTCCGACCCCGGTGCATCCGCCGTCACCACGGCGTACCGCGGCCGGATGCTGCCGATCAGCCTGGCGCCGGTGGTGAGGTCGCGCCCATGATAGCTTACTTTGTACAGATCCACCTGCGGCAGAGAATAGGTCAGCAGCTCCTTCATCCTTCTCTTCTGGGCATCCCCGGCGAAAAACATCTTCACCCCGCCGTGCCTGACAAGCACCGCCAGGGAATAGTCGTTGTCCTTCTCGTAATACGCTTCTTCCGGCGGCCAGATGCAAAGCGAAAGATCCCCGAAACGCAGATCCCTGCTGTGCGCGGGCGCCATTACCGTGATGCTGCTCCCCAGCGCTTCCGCCGTCTCTATAAGCGTCTCGTAGCTTTCCTTCTCCTGTCCGTAATCCGGCACTACGATCCGGTCGACGGAAAGCGCCTCCATAAGTGCAGGCGCGCCTCCGATATGATCCTTGTCCGGATGGGTGAGGATCAGGCAGTCAATCTTCTCCACCTGCTCCTGCTCCAGCAGGGTAAGGATATGCTCTGCATCCTGCTCTTCTCCCGTGTCGATCATAACGCATGTATCCTGGCTCAGCAAAATCGCACAGTCCGCGTCATCCTCCGTGCCGGCGAACAGAATCTTCGCCGGCTGTACATCCTCTCTGCTCCCGGGGCGCAGCAGGAACATTGCAAAAGCGCCAAGCAGCACGCACACTCCCACCATACACAGTAACATTCCGACAGTTGAATGTCTCCCGGCCCTTTTCATCAGCCAATCGACCTCCTCTTTCATATCTACATTCATCTACAGCCTCTGAAAACCTGTTGTTTTACTGCGATCATAACACAGGCCTGCCCCTGCCGCAACACAAATTCCACCGTCTCCACAATCTCTTTTTTATGTAGGCACCTGCAGCAATGTATCCTGCAGAATCTTTACAAACCAAGCAGTTTCACATGTCGATAAAAATAACTGCGGCCAATCCCCAGATGTTCCAACGCTTCCGGCAGTCTGATCTCCTTGCGCCTCCATTTCTCCACCGTCTCCGCAAAAGCCTCCGGCACAGGCTTGCCCGGATTGCCGAAGTGTACGCCCCGCGCTTTGGCTGCCGCGATCCCCTCCGCCTGTCGCTTACGGATATTTTCCCGTTCGCTCTGGGCCACATAGGAGAGGATCTGCAACACCAGATCCGCCACAAAAGTGCCGGTCAGATCATCCCCCTTTTTCCTCGTATCCAGCAGCGGCATGTCCAGCACCACGATATCCACCTGTCTGATTCTCGTAAGGATGCGCCACTGGTCGAGAATCTCCTCGTAATTGCGCCCCAGCCGATCGATCGACTGGATCACCAGCAGATCGCCCCTTTCGAGTTTCCTCACCAGTTCCTGATAGGCGTCGCGCTCGAAATCTTTTCCGCTCATCTTGTCCATATAGATATTTTCTTCCGGCACCGGAAAGCTGCGCAGGGCAATCTTCTGCCGCGCCTCATTCTGTTCCCTTGTGGATACACGAATATATCCATAGACCGTGTCTTTCATGTGATCACTCCCTTTTTGATCTAATATACCAAGTTTCCGTTAATTTACACCAAAAAAAGTGGAAGAAATCACATGAACCATAAAAAACTACCGCACCCGTCTGTTCCTTGATAAACTGCAGCACAGCTTCCTCTGCTCTTTTCTTTGTATTTATTCTATCATACCCGTATGAATTTGATATGAAGATGCCATGTGAACTTTGTCTACTGCTCTGTCGGTGAAAAAAGGGCAAAAAAAGAACGCCCGCAGGACTATGGGCGTCCGTAACAATATATACGCAGACTATTTCTCAGCTTGTCAGTTCCCGAAGCCGTTTCCGGTCGAGAATTCTGATATCCCCGCGGGAAACCTCCACGATCCCTTCGCCTGCAAAGTATTTGAGCATTCTTGACACGACCTCACGGGCAGAACCGATATAGCGGGCAATCTGTCCATGGGTAAGCGTTATTGTATCGACACCGGTTCTGGCCGATTCGTCGAGAAGAAAAATGGCGAGCCTTTTGTCCATACTCATAAAAAGAATCTGCTGCATGACCCACATCACATCCGAAAAACGGCCGACGGCAGTCTCCAGCGCAAAAATCCTGATATCCGGAACCCGCTCCGACAATGCCGCAAAAGCAGGCCCGCCGATCACATAGCAGTCACTGTCCTCCTCGGCGTCCACGAACACGTCAAAAGTAATGGACTCCAACACACAGGAGGCAGACAGCATACAAATGTCTCCCCTGTGCAGACGATACAGCGTTATTTCCCTGCCCTCATCCGACATCATATAAAGTCTGAGGCTGCCATTTTGCACGAGGATCACCCCGGAGCAGTCATTGCCGTCATGGATATTCCTGCCTCTGGGATAGGTCACGGCATAAGAGTTCTCACACAGATAATCTCTGTCCGCCTCTGAAAGTCTGCTCCAGAAAGGAAATATATCTTTGTACACAGGTTCAAATTCTGTTCTTGCCGTCATCTTTCTTTTTCTACCTTTTTATGTTATGATACTAACACCTGACATTTCCCAACTCTGAAGAAAAAGGATAAATTTATGAACGCGATCACACTTATCATCATATATCTGGTCACTGTCAACTGCACAAGTTTCATCTTCATGGGCGTAGACAAGCACAAGGCGCGCAAAAGAACCTGGCGCATTCCCGAGTCTACCCTGTTCGTGCTGGCCCTGATCGGCGGCTCCCTCGGTTCCATCGCAGGGATGCATCTTTTCCGCCACAAAACAAGGCACTGGTATTTCCTGTACGGTATGCCGGCTATTCTGATCGTACAGATACTGCTCGTACTGCTCCTTGTCACATCTCCAATCGAAATACTGGTAATGTAAGGCACGTAAATAAGGCGACGGGCATCTGTTTACAGCGTAACGATGATCCCGCCGTCATTGGCATACATACTGCTGACACCCGCTGTATCCAGGATTACCACCTTCTTATAGGATGCTCTTTTCTCCATGAGCGTGCGCATATAGGCCGCCCGCTCCGGACAGTTGCAGTGGCTGATCATAAGCGTCCTTTTCTCCGGATGTGCCACATCTGCTATGATATTATCCGCCAGCCTGGCAAGGGCCTTGTTGATGCCGATCGCCTGTCCTTTCTGCTCGATCACGCCCAGATTCCCGATCATGACCGGTTTGATATTAAGCGTGGAGGCCACCAGTGCCTTGACGCCGCTGAGCCTTCCGTTCTTGCGGAGCGTCTCCAGATTATCCAACACGAAATAAGTGCGCATCTTCCGCTTAAACACTTCTATCTTCTCCACCGTTTCCTCAAAAGACAGCCCGGCCTCCTTGTACCGCATGATTCGCATGGCCAGCTGGGTCTCTCCGCAGCTGGCAGATTCTGAATCCACTACATGGATCTTCTTCCCACCGTATTTCTCGTGGTAGAGATTCCTGCCAAGCTCTGCGCTGTTATAACTTCCGCTCAGATGCGAGGACAGCGTCACCACAAAAATTTCCTCCGCCTCACAGTGGTACGCTTCCATAAACTTTTCGGGCGAGGGGCAGGAAGATTTCGGACACAGCGGACAGGCTGCCACCTTCTCCAGAAAAACCTTCTGGTCAAAGTTCTCATCGTCCTGGATCGCGTAATCTCCTACCTCCAGCCCAAGGGGAATACTCTGAAACCGCTCGTCATTCTTATACTTCCCGGGTAATTCACAACAGCTGTCTACAACAATTTTATAATTCATAAGGCCTCCGCAACTATTCTACGTAGTTTTCATTACTACTTATGATAACATGAAACCTTATATATTGTAAATAGATTTACTGCTTTTTATGCACGTTTATACTGCTCATCAACAGTAAAAACCTCTTCGATCGAAACATGAAATACCTTTGCAATGTTCCATGCCAAAACCAGCGAAGGATTGTATTTGCCTTTTTCAAGATTTCCGATCGTTTCTCTGCGGACGCCTACCAGTTTGGCCAAATCTTCCTGTTTCATGTCATATTTTGCCCTGTATTCTTTGATTCGGTTCTTAATCATTCTCTGCTCCCTTTCGTTCTCTCCACTCCAAATAGACAAGCGCCGTCGTAAACGCTAAAACAGTCACCGCAAAACTCAGGGCAAAAGAGACAGGAACCGCTTTGGCAGTGCCATAAACAGAGGTACAGACAAACATAAAAGGAACCAGCATAATCATTTCCGACATGAATGCAAATGTAGCGGCTTTCTGCACATTAAGCCGGAAAAATTCATCGGGGATTACCCAGTAATAACGGAAATAATAGGCAAAGCCAAAAAAGCCATATAAACCTTTATTTCCTGTCCGCCATCCCAAAACCGCTATCAATGCCAATAGAGATAAAAATCCTAAATAATTAATCCTGTGCTTCATAAAAACCTCCTTGTATGTGGTGTATTTCGCTCTTTATGTTATAAATATACCACTCACAATATGAAAAGTCAAGTTGATTTTCCATATGTTATACTGCTGCCTGCGGAAATGTTTTCCTCTTTTGTATAACTGTGCTATACTAAGATGAAAAAGACATGAAGTCATACAACTCTGCAAACAACTGATAACACGACAGCGAGGTAAATTATGATCGCACTTAAAATAACGAATGTAAAACAATTTATGGGAAAGCTGCTGGGCGGGGAAGATTTTGACAGTTTCCTGTTGGAAGAGGCTACGATCAGCACCTATAACACTTTTCATATAGACGGACATCAGAACAGAGATTTCTACACGAGCGAAGAATGGGAAGACAAAGAAATGCGCCCTTATGATTTCACGAAATGGAAGACCATACGGCCTGTCTGTTTCGATCTGATCAAAGGACGCCGCACACCTGCTGCCTTTCAGTTTGTACTGCATCTGATCCCGGAATACGTGGCTTCTGTCCTCAAAAAGGGGGATACCGGCATAACACCCCAGCAGGTCAAGGCCTTTGTGCTGAATATCCGCTACGACGGAACCGGCCTTACACTGGTCACGGGTACGTCCTACAACACCTTTCTCATGGATAAGACCCCCGACACCCTGTGGGATCAGGCGGTCCGACAGTTCCTTGCCAGGAGAGAAATCTCCTGCGAGGAATTATAGTAAACGACATAACAAATTTCTGTTTCCGGCTCTTGCAGGAGCCATATACGGTAGCTCCTGCAAGGCCGAAAACGAAATTTCTAATGTCGTTAACTATATAAAGCTGCAGACGCCCCTGCATCCTCCGGGATAAACGCTTACCAGTAGATGACACTGCCATACTGCACGGCATAATCGACTACTGCCATGATCATTGCGAAGAACAGCATCCCCGCCATCATAAATATGGCTGCAAAATCATAGATGAATTTCTGCGTCTGGTCCCTGCCCCTGCGGTTCTCTACCAGTATCTCTATCCCCAGCAGGATGAACACCACCGGCCAGCACTGAAAAATAACATGATAGTGAAGCGTCGGTACAAAGATCCTTACCAGAAATAAAATACCATAACAGATCAATGTAATTCCGAACGTCACTGACCCGACTCTTCTAACCTGACAACTCTTACCTTCCTGTTCCATACTTACCTCCTGCCGGTTTTCCTAATTTCTGTTTTCCGATGTCTGCGACGCATATCCTTCTTCTGTCGCCGGTCTGTCCCCATGAAGATTGTTTCCATCCGCAACAGGCCCTTCTCCGTATATGATCCGACCGTCTGCCACAGGCCCCTCTCCATATATGATCCGGCCGTCTGCAGCGTGCTGTGCATCACGAACCGTCATCTGCCCGCTCATCACAGGCGGCTGTCCGCATCCTGTCTGCCTGCCGTCTGCCGATGGCTGTCCACACTGTCCTGCCCAGCCATTTTGTACCGGCTGCTGTCCTTCTCTTCCCGGCCAGCCATTTTGTACCGGCTGCTGTCCGTCTCTCCCTGGCCAGACATCCTGCCCCGACTGCTGTCCTTCTCTCCCCGGCCAGACATCCTGCCCCGGCTGCTGTCTGTCTCTCTCCGTCCTGTCTTCTGTTGCGAAATCCTCTTCCTCGATCCGTATCTTCTTACCGCGGATCAGTGCAAGACCAACCCAGATCACCGCAATACCGACTACCGCTCTGGGCAGCTCATCACGCACGAAATAGTAGATCTTACTGAGGAACACATTATCCCAGCCAAAAATATCACAGAGAATATTGAAGCAAACCTGCCACAGCATCATAATGCCGAGAATAATGAGAATAGCCGCCGCTATCGTCCTGTTCCTGCCCTCCAGCCTCCACTGCCGATGACCGATATTGCCAAATCCGAACAGGAATTCATCCCTGATCATATGAAAAGACCTGTCATCCAAAGTCGCCAGATTGTTGGCATGAAAGAAGCTGTAAGCATACAGGGCGAACGGAAAGATCGCCAACGCCCCCAGATTCGTCAGGCCGACGATCGCTGTCAGAATCATGAATCCCAGCATCAGGCTCAGCCCAATCTGCATAAATCCCATATACATTTCCCCCGCTCCGGGTATAAAAGATAATATAAATACTAAAAATCTGCTTTTCTTTCTCTGCATTATTTTCTTCCTCGCTTTCTATTCCCTGTCCTGATCCCGGGACAGATTCTCTCCAAACTGTGAGATTCTTACGCCAATGTCATCGATCATCCCGCGTATACCACCGCTTGCACGCTCTTCTCTGTACGCTTCCCATTTGTCGTCTATATGTCTGCGTCGTTCCAGTGCAGCCTGCTCCATGGACACTGCATTCCCCTGTTTTGGCACAAACATCTGCCCGACATCTTCCATTCTGCCCGCCGGCATCAATATCAGTACCATCAATGCCGCAGCCATCGCGATCAGTACTTTGGCACGATAGACAAATAGCTGCCTTTTTCTGTTCCCGTCCCGCTCTTTCCTGATCTGCGTCAGCACATTGCTTTTAAGGTGAACCGGCGCGTGGATCATTTCTCCGGTTTCGACCTCCTCGATCAGTTTCAGCAGTTCTTCCTCGGACAGACCGCCGGAGAAGTCGTCACTGCTTCGATGTCTTATTTTTTTCTTTTCATCTTCTATTTGATAGATCATGCGCCCTTCTCCTTTCCATACAACCTGCGCAGCATTGCCCTTGCCCGGTATACCTGCGTCTGTACCGTCTTAACCTTCATGCCTCTTCCCGCTGCGATCTCGTTCACATCCAGTTCGTCATAATAGTACGCCTTGGCGATCTCGTCATAGGGCGGTTTCAATGACCTGCACCTGGCAAGCAGCGTCTCCCTCACTTCCGTCTCCAGATACGCACGCTCCGGCGCATTCTCAAAGGTCTGTCCCCTTCCCAGATTCTCCTCTATGCCCGTATCCTCGGTAGGGATGCTTCTTCTTCCCGCACTCTGCACATAGTCCAGACATTTGTTGGTGGCGATCCTGCACAACCATGCTTTCTCATGCTGTCCATCGAAATCCTTCAAGTGCCTGTATGCCGACAAAAAAGTTTCCTGCGTCAGATCCTCGGAGGCAAAATAATCTGCTGTCATTTTATAGCATATCGAAAAAACAAGATGTTGGTAGGAATCAATCAGCGCTGATAATTGTTCTTCCCGATTAATATGATCTGCCTCCCTTCCTTTATGATCCGGCCCCGCATGATCTTCTGCCTTACAAGGTATTTTCCGGCTGTTCTGCGATGGCTTCACTGCCCGTCTGAGCAGCTTCTGTCTATTATAACGGAACACAGGACGCAGCGTCTTCAACTTTCTACAAAAAAAACAAATTGAGAAAATTTTTCAACAAAAACGGCAGGCACACCACCTGGCATGTCTGCCGTGAGATCTCTCACAAATCGCCGTTTCTTCCCGAACCTTCTGCCATGCCGGGCTATGACCGGCCGGTCAGTCGATGATCAGACCTTCCATAATATAAAGAAGCTGCTCGTCCACTTTCTTCTCCGTTATGCCGAAGGTCTGCGCATTGATCTTCATCCCTTCCAGCACATACATGATATTGCTGGCCGCTCCTTTCGGGTTCTCGCAGTAGAATTCCCCGCTGGCGATGCCGGTCTCGATCAGCTTCTCCAGAACTCTCACCCCTGCGTCGAACTGTTTCCTGAGCATATTGTTCTTATCTGTTGTCTTATTTGCGAAAAAGTATTCATATACAGCCGTCGTCAAGGTATTCTTCTGCAGCAGCTCCTTCTTCTGCTCTTTCAGAAAAAGCGTCAGAATATCCGCTGCCGTGTCCCCCTCCGTAATATTTTCCGAAAAAATATCGTCTGTCTCCTCTGCCTCCATCTGCAGGATCTCCAACAGGATCTGCTCCGTGCTGTCGAAATACAGATACAGCCCGCCGCGGCTGATCCCGCAGGCCTCCACGATATCCTTCATGGTCACACTCTTATAGCCCTTCTCCACGAAGACTTTCCTCGCCGTATCCAGTATGTATTTCTTCTTCTGCGCTGATTTTTCTCCCATTTGCCTGTATTTCCTTCTCTAACCATATTCCTCTGTACTGCATCCGATCACTGGCTGCTGCAAGATACCTCCATGCTGCACTCCATCACCACCTGCTGCATGATGCCTCTGTGCCACATCCGTTCACCGGCTCCGGCATCCGCCATAAGCGCCTGCTTACCCGCACCATGCACTCACCGCATCGGCTTATCCCAAAATTCCAGATTCTCTTTCATCTTCCGCACCACATTCAGGAAGATCCTGTTATAAACCGCTTCGGTCCACATTTTGCCTTTCGTCATGCCGCCTAATACATACTTTGAAAGGATTCCTTTCAGGACGTCCATCTCCCTGATCCCGGACCGCTCGATAGCGGCCAGCTCATCCTTCACCGTCCTGATCCTGTGCCTCGAATAGATATACGGATAATTCCGGTCTACGAGTCCCGTCCGCTGCACTTCCCTGATAAAATTCATCAGCGTTCCGTCATACACCGGAAACGTGATCGAACTGCCTTTGATCCCGGAACCCTCAAAAGTCTCCTGTACATTGCTTCCAGACTTCTCCTCCAGCCACGGAAGATACCGGATCAGCTTCTCCACGTCCGGCTTATATGTATTCACGACCTGCCGCCTGTATTCAATATCTTCTTTATCCATACCCACTGCCCCTCTCATCCTTGACCGCCGCCGGCCGCCCTTCCATCCTGCTCATTCGTCTGCCCCGGCAGACTGCAGGACCGGCAAAAACCGGCTTCGACACTTTTCCCGCGGAAACGCACAGTCCTTATAATCGACATACCTGTCATATAATTCTAGCACACTTTCCCGGAAAGTACAGCACAAAATACCTTGAAAGTTCTTGTGCACTTTGCCAAAAAGGAAACCGTTTCTTTCTTGTTTTTATCCCGCATTCGCTGTATACTGGAGAGGAACGGCAAAAATGCTGTACTCATATTTTAAAAGAAGGGAACTCTGCTCTATCTGCAGATAAAGGAATACGCCATGGCTGTAAAAGAATTCCCTGCCGGGGAAAAATTGTTTCAAAGCGACCAGCCGGTCGCTGCCATACATCTGATCGCAAAAGGGTCTGTCATCGCCACTTATCCTGGCGGAGAATTTCGCCTGACCAAAGGAGATGTCATCGGCATCTGCGAGATGCATATCGGTTCTTACTATATTACTTATCAGACGGAGGAAGCGACCGCGCTCGCTCCCTATCCCTGTACCAAAGTACAGCTGGCTGAATTGATGGGTTCCAATCCGGAGATGGCAGACCGGATCGTCACCTCCCTGTACAGACAGCTCAAAGCAATCCTGGATCAGTATAAACTGGCCCGTAAGGACTGCGATAACTTCTATCACTATCTGACGGACAGCTACACACAATACGCCTCTTTCTGCACAAAGCACGGCATCTCTCCCAGAGCGCTTCCGGATCTTGATACGCTCCCGGAACTGTCGCTGGAAGAGGAACCGGGCGAATGGCTGAGCGGCTTCTACGGCCAGTTCCTGGCTCTTGTCAAGAACGCCGCCGTCCGCAAGAAAAGTCCGGCTTTCATGTTCGGCCTTCTGGCAAAAGCAAGTCAGGATCTCTATCACGTGGTCTCCGTCTGCCGCGTCCTGTACGACTACAAGACAGACCTCTCCAATCTCCTGATGAACGAGAACCGGCTTGATCTGTTTGATCTCTATGCCAGCCTGCTTTACAGAACCGGCACCGAAGGGGAAGATTCCGAGACACTGAGCAGTGCAATCTCTACCATTATGACAGAGTTGGAAGGGCATTCCGCGATAGACCGTGATATGTACGATAGACGTATCGCCGAATATCATGACCGCTTAAATGCTTTGACCATGCACGCCGGAGATGCGGCCGAAGCCGGAGCAGGCAGCGCCGCCGATATCATGGACTCTCTGGGCACCATCCTCTCCTACTCTCAGGTAGACGACGAGACGGCCGAGGCATTCCGCGGCGCCATAGACCAGTATCGCAAGATGACTGACAAGAACAGCTCCGACGATTCCGCCAGAAAGCTGCGGCAGAAGATCACCAAATTATTCTATGACGTATATGAGAAAGCCTTCGTGCGCAGCCTTCACGACGACAAGATCCCGAAGGTCGTAAGAATGTTCTTTAATTTCGGTTATGTGGATGAACAGCTGGCCGGCCCCAAGAATGCTTCTTACCTTAGTTCCATCATAGACTACCTGCCCACAGACCCGGAGAATGGCCTCTACACGATCTACGACTGGCTGCTGGCAATCTATAAAGGCAAAAAATCACCCTGCCGAAACGAATTCGACGCAGATTATCCGGCCTATGTGCACGAATTGAAAACAAGCGGCAAGATCACCGCGGCCGAAGAGACGGCCATGCTCACCGACAACGAGAAGATGGTGCTCTTCGAACTGCAGAGCGTCTTCCCGTCCATCAACAAGATCACCTTCGGGCGGATCAGCAGCTTCTGTCCCGTCTTTTCAGAGCACAATATCTTAAAAGACCTGGATACCTCGCTCGTATCCGTAGCCAGTGTGGAGGCAGCCTTAAACCATATCCGTTCCGTTGACTTCGGCGCCTACTACCGTGATACGATCTACACCAAC
>VSOD01000379.1 GCA_009774655.1 Lachnospiraceae bacterium | reverse complement strand
AAATTACAGTAGTTTTTTTCGTCGAAAAATAGTATATTGATAGAGTGGGCTGCTATAAACAGGATTTGTTTATAGGATCCTTTGACTTTATAATGTGAGAAAGAGGGGCAGAGAATGGCGAAATTAACATTTAAGGGCGGTATTCATCCTTATGACGGTAAAGAACTGTCCAAGGATAAGCCTATCAAAGCGGTGCTGCCGAAAGGAGATCTTGTCTATCCGCTGTCGCAGCACATCGGTGCACCGGCCAAACCGATCGTTGCAAAGGGAGATCATGTGCTGACCGGCCAGAAGATCGCGGAGGCGGGCGGTTTCGTGTCGGCGCCGGTGTATGCTACCGTTTCCGGAACCGTCAAGGCGATCGAACCAAGACGCGTAGTCACCGGTGACAATGTGATGAGCATTGTAGTGGAGAATGACGGACTCTATGACGAGGTAGAGTATCCGGCGGTAAAACCTCTCGAAGATATGACGAGAGAGGAGATCATTGCATGTATCAAAGAAGCGGGCATTGTCGGCATGGGCGGCGCCGGATTCCCGACTTTTATCAAGTTGTCGCCGAAAGAACCGGAGAAAATAGACTATGTGATCGCCAACTGTGCGGAGTGTGAGCCTTATCTCACTTCTGATTACCGGCGTATGCTGGAAGAGCCGCAGAAACTGGTTGACGGTCTGAAAGTTTATCTGAAGCTGTTCGAGAATGCGAGAGGCATACTGGCAGTGGAGGACAACAAGCCGGATTGTATAGAGCTGCTCAGGAAGCTGACGAAGGATGAGACGCGTATCAGCGTGAAGGCGCTTAAGACGAAGTATCCGCAGGGCGCGGAGCGTCAGATCATCTATGCGGCCACCGGCAGATCGATCAATTCTTCCATGCTGCCGGCGGACGCAGGCTGTGTGGTCAACAACGTGGACACCATCGTGGCGGTCTACCATGCGGTCTATGAAGGCAGGCCTCTGATGAACCGTATCGTGACGGTGACGGGTGATGCGGTGGCTGACCCGCGCAATTTTATTGTGCGGATCGGTACGAATTATCATGAGCTGGTGGAGGAAGCGGGCGGCTTTAAGGAAGAGCCGGTGAAGATCATCTCCGGCGGGCCGATGATGGGCTTCGGCATCTTTGACCTGAATGTACCGACTACCAAGACGGCTTCGGCGCTTCTGTGCCTGACGCAGGACGATGTGTCCCGGATGGAGCCGAGTGCCTGTATCAACTGCGGCCGTTGCGTGGAGGCCTGTCCGAGCCGGCTGGTGCCCAGTATGCTGGCAGATTTTGCCGAGCACTATGAGGAAGAGGAATTCCTTTCCCATGACGGTATGGAGTGCTGCGAATGCGGCTGCTGCAGCTTTGTCTGCCCGGCCAGGCGGTCTTTGACCCAGTCGATCAAGTCCATGCGTAAGATGCAGCTTGCGAAGAAGAAAAAATAGGAAGGAGTATAGACGTAAGATATGAGTGATTTAATGAAAGTATCATCCAATCCGCATGTCAGATCCAGGACCGATACGGGCAGTATTATGCTGACAGTGGTGATCGCACTTCTTCCTGCGGCGGGATTCGGCATTTACAATTTCGGACTGGATGCACTGATCTTGATTCTGGTCACTGTGGCGTCCACGGTGCTGACAGAACTGCTTTTTGAAAAGATATGTAAGAGAAAAATAACGATAGGAGATTACTCGGCGGTGGTGACGGGACTGCTGCTGGCACTGAACCTTCCGGCGTCCGCGCCCTGGTGGATCGGCGTGGTGGGCGGTGTGTTCGCCATTCTGGTGGTGAAGATGCTGTTCGGCGGTCTGGGGCAGAATTTCATGAACCCGGCGCTGGGCGGCAGATGCTTCCTGTTGATTTCTTTTACTTCGATTATGACCAATTTTGACTGTGACGCCTATGCCGGCGCAACGCCTCTGGCGAATCTCAAAGCCGGGGAGAGTGTCAATATTCTGGATATGGTGATCGGCAGGACGTCCGGGACGATCGGCGAGACTTCCATGATCGCTATTGTGGCCGGCGCCTGCATTTTGATCCTGATGGGGATCATCGACCTGCGGATTCCGGGCTGCTACATAGTAAGTTTTGTGGCCTTTATCAGTATTTTCGGCGGGCACGGACTGGATGCGGCCTATATCTCGGCACATCTGGCCGGCGGCGGCCTGATGCTGGGCGCTTTCTTTATGGCGACGGATTATGTGACCAGACCGATCACGAAGAACGGACAGTATCTGTTCGGTATCCTGCTGGGCATCCTGACGGGTATTTTCCGTATCTTCGGGCCTTCCTCAGAAGGCGTGTCCTATGCGATCATCATCGGCAATCTGCTTGTGCCGTTGATCGAGAAGATTACTCTTCCGACAGCATTTGGTAAAGGAGGGGCAAAAGCATGAAAGAAATGATCAAAAATACCGGCATTATGCTTGCGATCACGCTGATAGCCGGGCTTGTGCTTGGTTTTATCTATCAGATCACGAAGGAACCCATTGCGGAGCAGAATGCCAGGAAGAAGCAGGAAGCATGTCAGGAAGTCTTTCAGGATGCCGCTTCCTTCGAGCCGGTGGAAGTCAGGGAGCCGGATGCGGCAGCGTGGACGGCGGAAGGGTATGGCGATGAGCGTGTCGATGAAGTGATGAGCGCGCTGGATGATTCCGGCAGCCTGCTGGGATATGTGATCACCGTGACGACCAGAGAAGGCTATGGCGGTGACATCCAGTTTGCGGTAGGCGTTCGGATGGACGGCACGGTGAACGGTATGTCCATTCTCGATATCGCGGAGACGGCCGGACTCGGTATGCGTGCGGAAGACGTGTTGAAGCCGCAGTTTGCCGGCAAACAGGTGGAGAAATTCGAATATACGAAGAGCGGCGCAACCTCGGAAGACCAGATCGACGCGATCTCCGGTGCCACGATCACCACAAATGCAGTGACCAATGGAGTCAACGCAGGGCTTTACTATTTCCAGACAGAGCTGAGAGGGGGTAGTGAGAATGAATAGTGCAAAAGAACGTCTTGTGAACGGTATCGTGAAGGAGAACCCCACCTTTGTGCTGATGCTGGGCATGTGCCCGACACTGGCGGTTACCACGTCCGCGGTCAATGGACTGGGCATGGGCCTGACGACGATGGTGGTGCTTGCGCTGAGCAATGTGTTTATCTCTCTTCTGCGCGGTATCATACCGGATAAAGTGCGTATTCCGGCGTTTATCGTCATCATAGCCTCTTTCGTGACGGTGGTGGAGCTGCTTTTGCAGGGGTATATCCCGTTTCTGTATGATGCGCTGGGACTTTATATTCCACTGATCGTTGTAAACTGTATTATTCTTGGCCGTGCAGAGGCCTATGCTTATAAGAATCCCGTGCTGCCGTCTTTGTTTGACGGAATCGGCATGGGGCTGGGCTTTTCCGTGGCGCTGACCTGTATCGGCGCGGTGCGGGAGCTTCTGGGTGCAGGGGAGATCTTCGGCATCCATGTTATGCCGGAGAGCTTTGTGCCGGTCAGTATCTTCGTTATGGCGCCGGGCGCTTTCTTCGTGCTGGCGGTTCTGACGGCGATCCAGAACAAGGTGAAGATCATCGGCGAAAAGAAAGGCCGGGATATGTCAAAGATACAGTCCGGATGTGGTCAGGACTGCCTGAACTGTGCGGACAGCGGCTGTGCAAAACGGCTCTATGATGATAAGGAAAAGCAGGCGCCGGCACAGAAGAAAGCAGAAACGACGCAGGCGCCGGCACAGGCTCCGGAGCAGAAAGCAGCAGACACAGAAGAAGAGATGGCTGCAGACAAACAGGTAAAGGAGGAGAAGGAGAATGGTTAAAGAACTGCTTGTGATCTTGATCGCATCCTCCCTGGTAAACAATGTTGTCTTAAGCCAGTTCCTTGGCTTATGTCCGTTCCTGGGAGTATCCAAGAAGACCAATACGGCTACCGGTATGGGTGTGGCGGTCATCTTCGTCATCACTCTGGCCTCGGCGGTGGCGGGAGCAATCTATCAGTATATTTTGCTGCCGCTCGATATCACGTATCTGCAGACCATTGTTTTTATCCTTGTCATAGCGGCTCTGGTGCAGTTCGTGGAGATGTTCCTGAAGAAATTTATTCCTGCTCTGTACCAGTCCCTGGGTGTGTATCTTCCGCTGATCACGACCAACTGTGCAGTGCTGGGTGTGGCGCTTACCAATGTACAGAAGAACTACGGTATTCTGACAGGGATCTTGAAAGGTTTCGCGACGGCGGTAGTAGTAACCATCTCCA
>VSOD01000378.1 GCA_009774655.1 Lachnospiraceae bacterium | reverse complement strand
TCATAATACAGATAGGTGACCGGCTTGTTGATCTGTGCTTCCTTTTCCCGCCAGAACGCCTTCTCTTTCTCCGTGAGCATTGCATCCTGCCATTCTTTTTCCAGATTCTCCTGCCGCATCCTGTAAAGCGCCTGCTCATCCGCTTCCCACGCCTTCACCTCCTCCATCTTCATTCCCGTCCATGTGCGTACCAGGTTGAAGATCTCGCTGTAAGGCCGCGCATAAGTCTGATACTCTTCCGTCAACGTATACCGCTCTGCCCCGGGCGGAATCATGGCATAGGCTTCCTCCATCTGTGTAAGCAGCTGCTGATTCACAACTCTGCCGGACAACGCTTCCATATATTGCCGGTCCACCTGGTACATGTGATAATGGGTATCCCGGAATTCTCCATCCACATAATAATTGCCCATCAGACCGCTGCAGACAGCCACGATCACTCCCACAAGACAGACAAACATTGTCGCCCAGACGAGCTTTCGTTTCATGATCTTTTTCATTTCATAGCAATAGAGTGTCCCCAAATTATGATTCCGCATCTCTCATTTCCCCCTCTTCCTCCGCAAACTGGCTGAGATAAAATGCTTCCAGATCTCCCATCTCCTCATCCCAGCCGCCCTGATAGATCAGCCGCCCCGCTTTCATCATCAGGATCTGGTCTGCAATATGCTCAATATCAGAGACGATATGGGTAGACAAAAGCACAACTCTGTCCTTCCCCAGACGCTCGATCAGATTCCGGAAACGCACCCGCTCCTTCGGATCCAGCCCCGCCGTCGGTTCATCCAGGATCAACAGCTGCGGATCGTTGAGCAGGGCCTGTGCGATGCCCAGCCGCTGTTTCATCCCCCCGGAAAAGGTTTTGATCTTCTTACGCCGGCTCTCCTGCAGCGACACGAGCTCCAAAAGTTCTGCCGCCTTCTTCTTTGCCTGCGCCCGCGGGATTCCTTTTAACGCCGCCAGATACAGCAGAAAGTCCGTGGCGTTAAACTCCGGATAATACCCGAAATCCTGCGGCAGATACCCCAGCACGGCGCGGTAGGCTTCCTCGCTCACGTCCATGCCGTCAAAAGCTACCGTACCGCCTGTGGGCCGCAAAATCCCGCACAACATTCTCATAAGCGTTGTCTTGCCGGCGCCGTTGGCCCCCAGAAGACCGTACACGCCCTGCTGCATCTTCACGCTCACTCTTTCCACTGCGATACGGTTTCTATATTGTTTCGTCAATCGATCGATCACCAGTTCCATTTCCGTCTCCTTTTCCGTTCTTAAATTCCATTCCTAAATTCCGTTTTTGAATTATCTGTGCAGCGTCATTCCATCCAGGATCATACGAGTTCATCCAGCATCATACGAACTTTACGAATTGTATGAACCGCACAACAGCTCCGCCGTATCTCCCACTAACCGGACATACTGCTTTACCGTCCCCACACCAAGCGCAAACGTTCCAGCCGCCCACCAGAGCAGGTTTCTCTCCTGATACAGATACCGTATATGATCATGCGTCATGAAGACCAGGATGCTGATACAGGATGCCATGCCAAAACAGTAGTAAACCGCTTCCCGTCCCCGGAAGCTGCGGACGATCCGCAGGCCCAGAAAGCTGGTCAGCAGATAAGGCAGCAAAATACCAAGTCCGGCCTGTACCATACTGCCGCCCTGACCGGCGCCGTCTCCTCCCCTTCCCATAAAGACAAACAAGATAAGCATCCCCAGATTTTCCAGCCCAAGAATCCCCAGTCTTGCCAGCGCCACGCTCCTTAAAGAAAACCTTGTCGCCATCTCCAGCTCCGCCATCTGACAGCTCTGCGACCGTCCGCTTTCCGCGATCACGGTCATGGCCAACAGCGGTGCCAGAGCCGAAATCCCCCATATTACCTGATTCTGGTTTCTGTCTCCCGCCATCCCCGGGCTGGCCGCCAACAGACAGGCCGCCACAAAAACCGCAGCCGACAGCCACCAGATCCCTTTGCTGATATACGTGATCTGCGAGAGCACAAAGGCCGGCAGTCCTGCGTCTATCCATCGGCCAGGCCAGGCTGCGCTTTCCGTGTCGGCCGCGAACCGTTCTGCTTTCAAAGACTGTTCTGTTTCTACGGACTGTTCAATATCCAAAGACCGTTCGGAAAGCAGCTGCAGAAATGCTTCCCTGTGCTGTGGTTTTGGTGCTGCAAATGCGCGCTGCAGTTCTTCCTGCAACGCATTCTTTTTCCGGCTCCTGATCCGATTCTTTATCCGGTTCCCTGTCAGGTTCCTCTGCCGCTTCTTTTTCCAGCTCTTTCCTTCCATCTAAAATCCCTCCCTTCGCAGATTTTCCTTCAGTTTTCCGGATGCGTTCATAATTCTGCGGTATGCCGCGAATCTGGAAATCCCCAGAATCTTCGCGATCGTCTGCAGCGGAACTTCATTCACATAACGCAGCAACAGGAGTTCCTTTTCCTCTTCCTGCAGCCCGTTAAGCGCCGCACGAACCGCAAGGCGGCTGATGGTCTGCTCCGCTTCACAGGCTCCTGCTTCTTCGCTGCAAAACAAACTCTCGTCCGCCCTCTTTTCCGAAAGCTCCGACAGAGGCACGTCCCTGCGCCTTCGATACGCATCCACACAAAGATGTCCCGCGATCGTGTACAGACACCGCAGGGCCTCCTGTACCGAATCACAGCGGTATCTTTCCAGATAACGCAGGAATGTCTCCTGCGTGATATCCTCGGCCAGTTCTCTGCTATGCAGTTTGAAATAACAGTAACGGTATATCCTGTCGTACTGTTCCCCCGGATCCATGGGCATGTCCCGTATCACTCCTCTCATAATGTATAACGAAACAGCCCGGCAGATGTGCGGCTTTTTTATAAAATTTTTTGGATTTTGTTTTTTGTAAAAAGAATGACTCTTTTGAAAGATTGTGGATTATCAGAATAGTAAAACACAACGCCGTCCGTTCGGTTGGAAACGCCATAAGACAGATTCTGCATGGACAGAATCTGTGCGATGATCGCCAGACCCAATCCCGAACCGCTGTATTTGGAATTTCTGTACCGGACAAAGAGGTTTAATCCGGCATCCTGTAAATAAAAATCTTATATTTTCCAATAAATTTATTACATTCAGCTGCAAGAGTATATGTATCTGAATACTCCACAGTAAAAAAAGTTTCCGACGCTTTTGCCCTGTCTAATGTATCTATTTTATTGCCGGCCGAATCATACAAAACCATACTTAAATCTCCGCTTACAATATCAGACCTGAATGAAAACTTAATTCTGTCACCTGCTTTTCCTGAAAACGAAATGTCAGAATTTGTAGTCATCTGCTTTGAATAGCTGTTGCTCATATTCGCTAACAGCTCAGGTCTGCTCATCAACCAGATGCCAGTTGCACTGACTGCTGCAATGATAATAACGATTATAAGGATTTTCTTTTTCATTTTCAGTATTCCTTTCAAATATTGATCATTCGTCCAAAATAGTTCTGTTACATATCTTATATAAATCATCTTATCCAATTATATCAGGTTTCCTGCTGACTCACAAAAATTTCCTGTCATGCGCCATACCCAATGTCATGTGCATAAGGTAATGACAACACAGCCAATCTATGATAAAATTATCAATAACTGTGTTGGCATACTATGACATATCCGTTGTCTGGCCGCAAGATGGAGGTTTCGATTTCCCATGAACGAATATCCGACGGATTCCAATATAATCGAATACATGTTGACCCTGCTTAATATTTCCGATCACGCGGACGGCGACCCTGACTTTCTCTCTACGATCGGCAACCTGAAAGCCGCTTCTTCCGTGCAGCCTCTGCCTGCCATGCTGGAAGAGCACAGCGATCATGTTCCAAACGGGATCATCCGGTTTATGAACCAGATGCCAGGCGGCTTTTTTATCTACCATGCCGATGACAAGGAACAGATCATCTACGTGAATCAGGCGCTTCTGCGCATTTTCCAATGCGAGACAGCAGAGGAATTCCGCCGCCTGACCGGGAACTCTTTTAAGGGGATGGTCCATCCGGAAGATCTGGCTCCCGTGGAAGAAAGCATCCGGAAACAGATTGCCCAGAGCAAGTATGATCTGGACTATGTGGAGTACCGGATTATCCGGGCGGACGGGACCATTGGCTGGGTTGAGGACTATGGCCATTTTGTCCACAGCGAGGCGGTGGGGGATTTCTTCTATGTTTTTGTGGGGGATGCCACCGAAAAGCGGGACCGGCGGCAGAGCGAGCAGCTGGCGCTGGAG
>VSOD01000377.1 GCA_009774655.1 Lachnospiraceae bacterium | reverse complement strand
ATATTCATACGCAGGAGAGGCTTTTGGGGTATCAGAAGGCGTTGTTTGAACATCAGATATTGTATAATCCGGCATGGATTCGGTATGCTGCGTGGGACGAAGTAAGCGCTTATCCGGAAGCACAGGAACTTCTGAAGACGGAAGTGACGGCGGTTTTCTGTATGTCAGACAAAATGGCGGGCGGACTTTACCGCTGTCTGAATGAGAATGGCAAACGGGTGGGGGAGAATCTGGCGGTAGTTGGGTTCGATAATCAGGAGATTGCGCGGCATTTTATTCCGGGACTGACGACGATGTCTCTGCCGCTCAAGGAGATCGGCAATGTCTCTGCAAAACTTCTGCTGCAGCAGATAGAAGGCGCAGAGAAGGGGACGCCACGGAATGACGTGAAACAGAAGATACTGATCCCGTGTACTTTCATAGAACGTGAATCCGTACACCGGATTTAAGAGAGAAGGTCAGCTGAACTTGAAAATGGTTTGGCTGATTTTTTATAGTAAACGACATTAGAAATTTCGTTTACTATAGTTACAGGTCCCTTGCCGGAAGTCGGAATTTGTACAAAAAAATACAACCGTGATTGACAAAAAAACAATAGACCCATATAATTGTCCATAATGGTAAAACGTTAAACAAAATGAGAAGGGGTGATGACATGAAACTTTATATCAATGAAAACCAGAGAATGGGGGTAATAGCGCCGGAGATTTACGGACATTTCAGCGAGCACCTGGGGAGGTGCATTTATGAAGGCCTGTATGTGGGGGAAGAGTCGGACATTCCGAACGTGAAGGGCATGAGAAGTGATGTGGTCGAAGCGTTGAAGAAGATCGATATTCCGGTGCTGCGCTGGCCGGGGGGATGCTTCGCGGACGAATATCACTGGAAGGACGGGATCGGGCCGAAGGATCAGAGGAAGAAGATGGTCAATACCCACTGGGGCGGTACGACGGAGGACAACAGCTTTGGTACGCATGAGTATTTCGAACTCTGCAGCCAGCTGGGTTGTAAGACTTACGTGTGCGGGAATGTCGGGAGCGGCACGGTGCAGGAGATGAGCGAGTGGGTGGAATATATGACCTTCGACGGCGTGTCTCCGATGGCGGATCTTCGAAAGCAGAACGGTCATGAACAGGCGTGGAAGCTGGATTACTTCGGAGTCGGCAATGAGAACTGGGGATGCGGCGGCAATATGACGCCGGACCATTATGCGCATCTGTATCGCAGATACCAGACTTATGTGAGGAATTATCATAAAGACCGGCCTGTCTTCAAGATCTGCGGCGGTGCGGACGCTGCGGATTATGAGTGGACGGATACCGTGCTGCACGAATGCTTCCGCAAACCGGCGCCGGAGAGCGCGCATGGCTTTATGGACGGACTTTCCGTGCACTATTATGTAGGTGCGGAAAAGGGAGCGCACAAAGGAAGCGCCACGGATTTTGGCGAGGAAGAATGGAATGCTACGTTAAAGCGCGCCCTGGGCATGGAAGAGCTGATCAGAAGGCACGGAGCGATCATGGATCAGTATGATCCGGATAAGAAGATCGGCATGATCATCGACGAGTGGGGTTGCTGGCATGATGTGGAAGTCGGCACGAACCCGGGATTTCTCTACCAGCAGAACACGATGCGGGATGCCGTCGTGGCAGGGCTGACGCTGAATATTTTCAATAAGCACTGCGACCGCGTGAAGATGGCGTGCATTGCGCAGATCGTAAATGTACTGCAGTCTGTTGTGCTGACGGAAGGCAGCAGGATGCTGCTGACGCCTACCTATCATGTATTCCACATGTACAGGCATCACCAGGGAGCGGAACTGCTTGAAAGCTATCTTGAGCAGGAAGGACAGGGTGAGGCTGTCGTGCAGGAATCGATATCTGTGGATCGAGACGGGATCGTGACGGTGACGCTTTGCAACCATTCCCTGCATGAGGCGCAGAACATGGAACTGCTTTTTGTACAGAAGAAGCCCGCTGCGGTCAGCGGCTCTATCGTGCGCGGCGCCATGAATGCCCATAATACGTTTGATGAGCCGGAGACGGTGGCGGAAGAGGCGTTCACGGAATTTGAAGTGGGAGACAGAGGGGTGTCCTTTGTGATCCCGCCATGCAGTGTGATGATGTTCAGGATCGGATGAGCGGAAGGAGAGCCTGGAAAGATGGAGTTGAAAGTATATACGAGAGAGCCGGATGAAGCGGCTTATCCGGCCGGGCTGGCCTACAGTGTCCATATGGCCTGCCGGGCGGAGGGCGGGGAGTTCCGGCCCTGGAATAAGAATTATGGCATCCTTTTTGCCGAGGCGCAGATTCGGGAGGATGATACGCTTCTTACGAAAGCGGTCAGGGAGCCGAGGATCTTTGCGATGGACGACGGCAGTTATGGCATTGCGGCGCGAAGCGTGCTTGAGAACGGCGATGAGGACCATGACAGCAGGGACAAGGTGCTGTTGTGGAAGACGAAGGATTTTATCACTTTTACATATGAGGGACTTGTCGGGGTGTCGCAAAGCGGCTGGGAACAGGCGTCGGACTGTATAACGGCCGGCGCGAAGATCCTGGAACAGGCGATAGAGTACTGGACGCCTGTGCACAACGTCAGGATCACGGTGCCTGATCAGGTGGAAGTGAACTCCGAAGAGGAAGTGGATCTGATCAGGGCGGCGGCATGGTATTCGGACGGTTCCGACGTGTCAAAGAAGGTGGTATGGGATAAGGCGGATATCGACTTTACGGCAGAGGGAAGCCATATGATAGAAGGCAGCGTCGTGGATGAGAGTTTCCCTTTTCCGTTGGCCGTGGGATACGGGGACCCGGTGATCTTTCCCTGGGAAGGGAAATGGTACTATATCTCTACCAATGACAATACGGACGATATTGGACTGTACGTGCGGGAGGCGGACAGTGTCAGGGAACTGTTTCTGGAAGGCGTTACGGAACATCTGATTCTGGCAAAAGATGAAGCGCGGGAATTGATACAGACTTTCTGGGCGCCGGAATTTCATGTGATTGGCGACGAGCTCTACCTTCTGTTCGCGGTAAGCGGACATGTCTGGGGGCCTCAGTGCCATATGATGCGACTGAAAAAAGGTGCGCCGATCACAGAGGCTGCCAGCTGGGAGGATCCGGTCAGAGTGACAAAGGCCGACGGCAGTTTTCTGACAGAGGAGGGCATCACGCTGGATATGACTTATCTGAAGACAGACAGATGTTCGTATGTCGTATGGTCTTACCGGAAACATATCGGGACCGCACTGGACACCGG
The DNA here is from genome assembly GCA_009774655.1 of Lachnospiraceae bacterium. GTDB lineage: Bacteria > Bacillota > Clostridia > Lachnospirales > Lachnospiraceae > UBA3282. The sequence continues at coordinate 996 of VSOD01000377.1, read as the reverse complement.
CTCCATGCTTTATATCGCCACGATTGATGACAGGGAGCCGTGGAAGCTGACCAGCGAACCGGTCCTGCTCTCCAGACCGCTGTTGGGATGGGAGAACGTGGCGGGAACGATCAACAACGAAGGGCCATACGCGTTCGTCAGGGACGGGAAAGTCTACCTCACCTATTCGGGCGGCTCGGCTAACAGCTATACCTATGTTCTGGGGCTTCTGACGGCCCGGGCGAAGGACGACCTGCTGCAGACGGCCTCCTGGGAGAAAAGATGCGCGCCGGTGCTTTCGTTCTACTCGGTAGAAGGGGAGTACGGCCCGGGGCATAATTCCTTTTATGTCAATGAAGAGGGAGAATTGATGATCGCCTATCATGCGGAAACCGCTCTGGACCGGACAATAAGATGCGACGGCATCCGCCGGGTTCACTTCCGGCACAACGGTATGCCGGAATTCGGCATGTCGGCGGCGGAGGATCTGAATCCGCTGCTGCAAAAAGTCAGAACACAGATCGTGATCAAAAAATAAACAGAAGGAAAATATCGGAAAACAGCGTCCCTGGGGCGCTGTTTTTTTGGATAAATGGAGGAATTTTCATTCTGATAATATTCGATAAGTGGTTTAACGATATTCATATCTATAATGCGATTATATAACAAATGCGAAAAATAAATATAGGGCAATTTATACTAAAAAAAAAAAAAAAGAAAAAAAATTAGTATAATTGCAATAAATCAAAATTGAAAAAAATAAAAAGATTTGGTATGCCTATAGCGACGAAGAACTTGCAAAGCTGTTATTAGAAATTGGGCGCGACAATAACAACAAAATCCAGCGGTATAAAGGGCTTGGTGAAATGGATGCCGACCAGCTTTGGGAGACAACCATGGATCCCGAGAAGCGGATTTTGCGCCGTGTTGTAATGGACGAAGAAGCTTCGTCATAAATTGCCGTCATCTTTACAACCCTGATGGGAGATAAAGTAGAACCACGCCGGGAGTTTATTG
>VSOD01000376.1 GCA_009774655.1 Lachnospiraceae bacterium | reverse complement strand
GATAAATCCATCCTGTCCAGTTCGCCGGAGTATATGTCCGACCTTCGGAGAATCGCCTGGTATTCCCCGTCACTGCTTACAATGCCGTTCATGATGCCGTTCATGCGGGTGTCCATCAATTGGTATAATGCAGAATCTTTTTCCAATCCAACCCCTCCTTTCTTGGTGTCGTAGCTTACCTCTGTTTTGGCGGGATAGCAAGTGGAAAAAGAAAAAAGCCGGAAACTATCTTGTAGTGTCCGACATTTTCTGATAATATATCCACATGGGGTACTGCCATAACGGGATAGGCGGTCAGTGTGCGCCCAGCAAAGGGTATAGTGTTTCATGGGTGGAAATCCCATTCGGTAAGAGTCTAGCCAACTCACCGATAGCGAGTCTTGGGTATCTGGTGGCAACACTATGGTACTAAGCGTAGACAGCAAGGTGATAGGGTCATAAGGCATTTCAGCCCCGAAATCCTAGTCAATCAATGTGGAGACATACTACTAACGATGGAATCCAATATCGTGGCATTCGTATTTGGCAAGAATGTCGCGGACATTGCGGGGTCGGAGGTCAGCCATACACCGTTCAGACATTTATTCGGATGATACGCCAATTTACATATTAAAGGGCAAGACCGCAGAGGGAAAAGAATTTGAAAGGAAGCACCATGCATGGATTATAGATCCCAGAAATTGCAGCTATGCTGAACTTATGATGCTTAATCAGGAAACGGGGAATACATCTTTAGGAGATAAGCAGAGGGCAGATATCCTGTTTGAAAAGACAGGGGCGAAAAATTATTTGGATAAGGCAGATTATAGTACGGCGATAAAGGATGTTATGGAGGAATATAAGAGTTCTGGAAATTGGGATGCCTACCTTTCTATGGACAAGTGGCAGCAAAGCCTTAATGACTACGCATCCGTGCCGGTGTATTTTGACCGCAGTATTATGGAACGAAATGGAGTGAAAGGTTCTTGCAGTTTTGCAACAGTTAAAACAGCAGAAGAAATACAAAAAGAAACTGATGATAGAGTTAAAGCGGCAGAGAAGAATGGACCAACTTTACGGGAGGCATTAGCAAATGCTTTCCCCAATGCAGTAAATACTCTTTATAGTTTTGTGGGATCTTCTGTGGTTATGACATTTGATGAATATGTGAAAGCGATGGAAGAAATGTTAAGAAAATCCAATGAAAAAGCTAATGTTTCTTTAATAAAATAAAAATTTTGACGCCCGATCTGCTTAATAAGACAAAGGCTGATAGAAGAAGGGAAGGATGTTGCCTGCATTTTGAAAGGCGGAAATGTTATTGCTGTTATTGAGTATAAGCAATAGGCGGGCATCCCCGGTATTTCCGGCAAAACAGAGAGAGGCGATTGAAATGGATATAACAGGAATAGCAAAAAGCTATCGGACATACAACCAAAAGACGGGAAAGGCATCATCCCGGAAAGAATGGAAGCTGTCCGATTCCCTCCGGGAGCAGATAGCCGGATACGCCAGGGAGGATGCGGAGCAGGGCGTCTATATGGGGAATAAGTTCCTCGCCCTGCGGAAAAGCGAGGTCGCCAAAGTCGCGCCGGACAGGTCTGCGCTGATGGGGAAACTCAATCAAAATATGGCGGACATGGAGAAAATACGGGAGGCAGACGAGAGGTGGCTGCGCCTCCTGTTCGGGGAGCCGTATGAAGCCAAGTTCCAGTCGGAAGGTACGGGTTCCGCCGTCCATGTGTATGACGGGAACGGTGACGAGATACTGACCTACACGGCGGGCGTGGGCTGGCATGAGAAGGAGTCGAAGGCGGAGACGCAGGTACACGGGGCTTTGAAGGCTGCCTACTATGATGCGTACCATGCGGCAAGGCAGGAGATAAATTCCGGCATTGCCGGGATGGAAGTGCAGGGTGGATTTGATGCGAGGGCATAAGAAGAATACATAAAGCACAAACGATAAAAGGGAACTGGCAGAGACAGGCTGGTTCCCTTGTTCCATATCAGTGTGGGGAGGCGGTTCCCCGTTACATTAAAAAACGGTAATTGAAAGCGATACATACATTTTGGCGGGCGTGCTGCGTTTCACGATGAATGTGGATTGCAGTGCGCCCGCTTTTTCTGGCTTTGGATGATAAAATTCTGCCCTTTTTAGGCGGAGGAACGCAGTAAAAAGCCAGATTACGATGCACCCGATAAAGGCAGCCGGGACGGCTGCGTTATGCTGGGTGTTTTCTATTGTTCAGAGAAAGGACAGGCTGTCCCCGCAGGGCTTCCCCGCCGGATGGCACCGGCAGGCTGCCGGGGAAGCCGGAACGAAATGCTGTCCCCACGAAAGGGGACATTATGGCCATTGCACGGGCTGGGAACAGGTTTCCGGCATCTGCGCACGAATATCATATTTTATCTGTACATACCGCAGTTCCTTCCAAGGGGACCGCGGGCTTTTTTTATTCGACACATTTCTATTTTATTCCCAGACATATTACAAAAGAATACATGATTTTCATTACGGGCGTACCTGGGATTTTTCAGGCGCGCTTTTTTTGCGCCTTAGTCCGCCCGCCTTACAGGGTGCGCGCGCCGCCGCTCCGGTCTTGAAACTGTTTAAGCAAATTTCAAGACTGGAGGGAATCTGAATGAAAATTGAATACAAGGATGCGGACGGCAGGGTGATGGAACTGGATGTTTCGGATGAGATCGGGCAGTTTTACCTGTCTTCCGTGGAAGAGGCAGAAAAGAGCGACAGGAGGAACACAAGGCCGGACCGCCACACGTCTTTGGAAACCTTTGTGTATGAGGACCAGAGGTTTTTTGCATCTGCGTCAGACACCATGAAGGAGGCCGTGGAGGACTGTGAAGTGGAGCGGCTGCTTTCCTGCCTGAATGACCGCCAGAGGGAGCTTGTGCGCCGGTGCGTGATCGAAGGGTGGAGTTACACGGAGATAGCCGCCAAGGAAGGCAGGGATGAGTCAGCAGTCCGCCATGCGGTAAAAAGGGCGCTGAAAAAAATGAAAAAAACTTTTTTCTGACCGTCCGAAAGTGCGTCCTCCCATGGCTTATGTCAGAGGGTGCGGCAAAGACCCTCGGAAATGGAGGTCATGGGCATGGAACACACATTGAGGATCAGTGTTTCAAAGGAGCCGGCATCCGGCGGGATAGTGAGCTGCCGCCATATCTCCGTGAGGGAGCGTTTCCTGCGCTTCCTCCTTGGGGAGAAGCGGAGGCTGACCATCATTGTTCCGGGCGATTCTGTCCGGGAGCTGGCAGTCAGTGAAGTCATGGAAGGAGGAAACGTACATGGGAAAAGTGAAGTTACTGCTTGATGTCATCGGGGACCTGCGTTCCCTTGCGGACAGCCTGCAGGCCGTTGCGGATGCGGTGGCAGACAGTGGGGCGGCAGAGGCGGAGATGACGACCACGAAGGAGCCGGAGGAAACCGGGAAAGCGGGCAGGGCCGGGAAGACCGCAAAGAACACGGCGAAGAAGGAAGCAAAGGCGGCAAAGCAGGAGCCGGAGGAAAAGCCGCTGACGCTGGAGGAAGTACGCGCGGTGCTGGCGGAGAAGTCCCGCTCCGGGCACACGGAGGAAGTGAGGGCACTGCTGAATAAGCACGGCGCGGATAAGCTGTCGGAGATCGACCCGGCGGAATATGCGGCGCTGCTTGCGGAAGCGGAGGTGCTGTGATGGGAAAACACGCATTACTGTCGGCATCCTCCAGCCACCGGTGGCTTGCCTGCCCGCCGTCCGCAAGGCTCTGTGAGAACTACGAGGACACGGGCAGCGAATACGCGCAGCAGGGCACCGACGCCCACAGCCTGGGCGAACACAAGCTGAAGCTGTCACTTGGGATGGAAACTAAAGACCCTACGGAGGGGCTTGAGTTCTACGATGAGGAGATGGAGGAGTGCGCCTGCGGATATGCGGAGTATGTCCTCTCGTTGGTGGAAGAGGCAAAGAAAACTTGCAAGGACCCGGTGGTGCTGATTGAGCAGCGGCTGGACTTCTCACGGTATGTGGAGGAAGGCTTCGGCACCGGTGACTGTGTGATCATTGCGGATGGGACGCTGTATATCATCGACTACAAGCATGGCAAGGGTGTGGAGGTCTCCGCAGAGGGGAACCCACAGATGATGCTGTATGCCCTGGGCGCGCTGGAGCTGTTCGACGGCATCTATGACATTGACGCTGTCCGCATGGCGATCTACCAGCCGCGCCGGGAGAACGTCAGCGTGTATGGGATGGCGAAAGAGGACCTTCTCCAGTGGGCGGAGGGTGAG
>VSOD01000375.1 GCA_009774655.1 Lachnospiraceae bacterium | reverse complement strand
GCGGTAGATACGACCGGCGGCGCCGACGCCTTCATTTCGGCGCTCGTTTCTTATCTGTCCGAGGGCTACTCTCTGGATCAGGCGATCCGCATCGCCACCTACGCGGCCGGATTCTGTATCTCTCATCTGGGCGTCGTTTCCTCTCTGGTAGACAAGCTGACGCTGGAAACCTATATCAGCAAGACAGAGCCGGAGCTTCTGCATCTCCATCACGACGGACAGGAAGAGGACCAGCCGCCGACGGCAGCAGAATAGCGCAAATGCAAACAGTACACCGCAGCGCAAAGTCCCGCAGACAATAAAGAAACAGCCTGTACGAAAGATGATTTCCGTATTTATTCTTACGAAAAATCATCTTTCATACAAGCTGTCCTACAGGCCGGCCGGCATATAATCTCATATCTCCGTTATCTCTTAACTGTTTTAAATGTAATCTCTCCCGTAAACTGCCCCGTCTCCTCCCCGATCCGCTCTGTCGGAAAGACAAAAGTTGCATATTCCTCGAATGCCTTTTCGTTTCCCAGCGTCCCCACAAACGAACCGTTCACATAAAGAGTGGTCCTGCCCGTTTCTCCGACCACTTTCAATTCCACCCATTCTTCCCGGGGAAGTTCGTATTCCCACGTATAGGTCCTGCCCTCCCGCGCAAAGCCGACGCGGCCGGTTTCCGGCTCCACCGCATAAAAGGCCCATGTCCCGTAAGCACTGGTACTTTCGGCGATGATTTGAACACCATCCGCCTCCTCTGCCGCGGCCACGCTGCCCGTGCCCGGATCGCCCTCTGTCCGCTCTACAGCCTGCCCCGCATTTCCAGCCTGTCGGTTTTCTGTATATTGTCCGGCTTCATCAGACAGTTTCACCCGGATATCTACTTCATAATACGGCTCCAACCCGGTCTCTTCATCGTAGATCCTGTTTTTTCCTCCGCGGAGCTTTTCGGATGCCTGCCCGATCTGCTCCGCCTGATCCATGAATGCCTCATAGCCTGACGCCGCCCGTTCTCCCCACAGCCCGGCCGAAAGCACGGGCAGCGGTTCCGCAAACCGGTCATACAGGTCATACTCGCTGATCCCCACATCCAGCCTGCCGCACATATCATTCCACAGCATGTAGACCGCTCCCAGCATCTGCGGAGAATACACCGGTATTTTTTCCAGCAGGTTATAGTCGTAGAACTTGTTCGGCTCCCAGTTGTCATACAGGTCCTTCGTATCCAGATGGTCATAGCCGCCGCCCGGGATCACATACAGATGATTGTTCTGCATATTGATCAGCGAATAACCAGCCTCATACATCTCCCGCGGATCCGCCCAGACGGTACTCCAGATATTCATCTGCAGATTTTCCGGATCCGGCATCGTGGTGCCCGCCATATTGCTCAGACTCCCCCACAGGCGCACAGTCCGGCCTTCGCTTTGCACAAGCTCTGCGATCTCCTGCAGATACTTCCTGTACTGCTCTCCGTCCCCGTAATACTCGTCCATGCCGATGTTGACGATCCCGGCATCCCGGAAAGCCGCGTCTTCTCCCGACAACGCTTCCTGCCAGATGCTTTTGACGAATTCCACCGCCTCCCTGTTGCTTAAGTCGATCTGATCCACCGCTTCCGGTCCGGTCTTGAGCGCATATGAAGGAAACCGCTGCGTGATCGACAGGGAATGGGCCGGCGTATCAATCTCCGGCACGACCGTCACGCCATAAGTTTTCGCCGTCTCGATAAAACGTGCAAACTCTTCCTTCGTGTATGCATACTCTGATGAAGTCAGCTTCTTCCCGTCCTCCCCCGTAAGGTCAGATTCCAGCCGAAACGCGCTGTCCGCCGTCATCGCCTGCTCGACGGAATCCGTCAGGCCGCTTGTGCTCAGGATCTCATTGTCGTTCAGATGAATCGTCAGATCGTTCATTTTATAGAAGGACATGGTCTCCATCATGGCATACAGCGTATCCAGAGACACCGGCTTGCGCGCCACGTCTATCCCGAATCCGCGCACCTCATAGCGCGGATAATCCCGGATCTGTCCCTGGGGGATACCATTATTTCGGCTCAGGATCTGCAGCAGCGTCACCGTTCCCCAGCGGACACCCGTGTCAGTTTCTGCTAATATGACACACTTGTCACTTATATCACAGAAATATCCTTCCTCCCCCAGGCCTGCTGCCGCGTCCGCATACCCCAGATAGATATCCCCGGCCGCCATGTCCTCCACGCTGCCGCTTTTTACCTCCACGGGACGTTGTGTCACCGCCTCATACCCGTCCGCAAAAAGCGCTGCCACAGCTTCCAGCGCAGAGCCTTTTTCCACGATCACGCACAAATCTTTCGCCGGCACAAACCGGCCGCTGCCGCCCTTCCACTCCGCCAGAGCGGGGATGACTTCCGGGCAGGCATTCGGCGCAGACAGGTTCTCAAGGCCACTCTCCGGGCCGCCTTCCGCTTTGTCCGGTGCCTTGTCATCCTCATCCAGATATGACGGCACTGTCACTTTTTGTGCGATCTCCCTCGTATCCGACGCATCCTCCACACTGCTGACACGAAATCCCACTGTCACCTCTTTTTCCTGAATGGTCGGATAGATCACGCCGTCTTCTCCGATGATCTGTTCATAGTCAGCCCCCAGATAAGTAACCTCATAGTCTTCCGGCGCCTCCGGCATCACCAGATAACGGCCGCCCGCCTCCCCGCAGCCGATCCTGGCCGTTTCCAGCCGGTAAGCGGCGGGCTTGTCCGCATACACCTCAAATTCATACAGGGAGATGTTCTGATACAGGTTCGAATAATCCCCCTCATTCATGGATACCGCATACGTGCTGAGCCGAAGGAACCTGACCCTGGCCGCCTCTTCCAGCGCGATCTCCTGATGCTTCATCTCCGGCGCGGTGTCGAAGGACTGCAGCACTGTCCACGACTCCCCGTCCAGCGAGCCCTCCAGCGCGTAGGAGACTGCGTTGCGACGCTCCCATTTCAGGACAACAAAAGAAACTGAAATTTCTTCCGGAAATTCCAGTTGTATATAGTGGGACGCATCCTCCCAGTTATTCTCGCTGGACCAACGGGAGGACAGCGTGCTGTCATCCCCGTCAATCGCCATATATGCCGACAGGCTCTCATTCTCCGTGCTGTCACTGGTGGCGATAACGCCTTTTCGCAGCGCCAGATTCGCGCGGTTCTTCAAAGTTCCCCGCAAAAGCACCGCCCCGATGACCACGGCAAACAGAATGACCGCGAAGATCCCCGCAAGAAGGCAGGCGGCATATTTTCTTTTTGTATGACCCATATTTTCTACCATTTCGGAATATGACCTTTTCCGCAGGGCCTCCACAAGACCATGCGGAAAGACTGCCACGAGACGTTTCTGTTTCTACAAAAGCACCCCGAGGAGCCCGTAGGAAAAGATCGACATGATGACTGTCGCGATCGCGATACCAAGAAGCTCCGCCAGAACCGCCTTTTTAAAGTCCACGTCTAAAAGCGCGGCGATCAGCGAACCCGTCCAGGCGCCTGTTCCAGGCAGGGGAATGCCCACGAAAAGCACCAGCCCCCAGAACTCGTAGCGCTTGATGTTGTCGCTCTTGCTCATGGCCTTGTTCTCCAGCTTCTCCACCAGTCCGCGGAAAAGTCTGATCTTCTTCATCCATTTAAAAATCTGCTTGATAAAAAGCAGGATGAACGGGATCGGAATGATATTGCCGATGATACACAACGGAATCGCCGTGGTGATCGGCACCTCCAGAAGTTTGGATACGATCAGGCCGCCCCGGAGCTCCAGAATCGGTATCATCGAGATGATAAACACTACCGCTTCCTTAGATACATACTTTCCCAAAGTAACCGCAAATGCCGCCGCTAATTTCTCCATAATCTCCTCCGTTTGCTGTTTTCAACTCTTTTTTACTATATATTATAAAGTTTGTATTGTAAATATGTGTCCGCCGGCACGCAAACTTTCACGCTCCGCAAATTTTCTGCAGAGCCTGGTACAGCGCCTTCATCTGGCCCTCTGTGCCGATCGTGATGCGCAGGCAGTTGTCGATACGCGCCTTGTTCCAATATCTGACATATATGTCATTTTCTTTTAATCTCTCGAAAATCTCCTTCGCCGGTATCTTCCTGTGGCTGACGAAGATAAAGTTGCCGTATGATTTCGGAAAGGTGAATCCCAGCGCGGCCAGCTCTTCTTCCGCCCGCTCCCGTGTATCGACGATTCTTTTACAGTGTTCCTTTAAGTAGGTCACATCGCTCACTTCCTCCACGGTCGGCTCATGAGCCGCATAGTCA
>VSOD01000374.1 GCA_009774655.1 Lachnospiraceae bacterium | reverse complement strand
ACGGTTCATAAAGTGTTCATTTGGTGAAAAGACGATCTTTTCCTTCCCCGTATACCGCTCACCGAAAACTTCATTGAGCAGGGGTATAATCAGACTGCTGCAGTCATTGATCAATGTACGGAATACGTCATCATAAGGTGTATTGACAAATCTCATAGTATCCTCCTTTGTAAACTACTGTTGTACTTCAGTATAAGGATTATCTTGAAAAAGTCAATATATACCCTCTTTTTAGATTATAATTTTTTCTGTCTTTATACATAATATACCAGACAATCCTTTATGAAACAATATCTTTTCTGCGATAATAAATACTGGGGTTTACTTTTGATTGACCGTCTCAGGTTGTCGGATTAAAATATAGATAAAGAAAAACCGGTTATCGCAGAACATATCATGCCGTAAGAGCTGCGCGGAAACGAGGCCTCATGAAGAAAATCCTGATCATCGAAGACGACACCATATTAAACAAAACCCTGTCCTATAACCTTGTCTCGGAGGGCTATGAGACAGCTTCCGCCTATTCCTGCGCCATGGCCGAAACCTTTCTGCAGGAGGGCTTCCATCTGGCGCTGCTGGATGTCAATCTACCGGACGGCAGCGGGTTCGACCTGTGCACTAAGATCAAGGAACATTGCCCGGAGACTTACATCATCTTTCTCACCGCCAACGACAGGGAAAGCGATATGCTGCGTGGCTATGAAGCCGGCGGCGCAGATTATATCACCAAGCCTTTTTCCGTGGCGGTGCTGTGCCGGAAGATTGCAGCCGTACTGGAAGCGCTGGAACAGCGCAACCCGCACCATGACCTGTATGAGGACGGCTTTCTGCGGATCGATTTCTCCGAACAGTCCGCCACCCTGGGCGGCAGACCCATAGATTTTACCCAAAAGGAATACCGCACCCTGCACCTCTTCGTCAAAAACAACCGGCTGATCCTGACCAAATCGCAGATGCTCAATAAGCTGTGGGATGTGGACGGCGATTTCGTTGACGAACATACTCTCACCACCATAATCAGCCGTATCCGCAAGAAGATCGAAATAGACGGACATAAGTATATCAAGACCGCATACGGCATGGGGTATCAATGGATCGGCGGCAACTAGTACATGTTTACCGGCATACTGCCATGTACAGTCTGAACAAAGAAAGGCCTGGACAAAGAAATGCAACTTCACAACTTTCCGATACGTAAATTCCTGCTGGCAGTGATAAGCGGCGCTGTTCTTTCTTCCGCCCTGCTGCTTGTCCTTTTCTACCTGAAAACCGGCAGTCCCGTGACCGTCCTGTGCGGCATTGTTCTGACGGCTGTCAATTTCGCATGGGGCGCAGCGCTTTTGATATTTCTGCAGGGCAAACTGGCTGATTTTACAAACAGCCTCTGCCAGACGCTCAACAGCATGATGGACGGCAGCGACAGGCCGCCCGCAGATTTCGAGGCGGAAACCTCTTTGTCCCGTATCAACCACCGGCTGGACCGGCTCTACAATATCATGTTGAATACCAGACGCCAGACTGCCGAGGATAAAGCCAGGCTGCAGTCTCTTATGTCCGACATCTCCCATCAGACCAGGACCCCCATCGCAAATCTCAAGATGATCAACGACACCCTGCTGACCCGCGATATGCCGTCGGATCAACAGCGGGATTTTCTCCAGACCTCCGTCAGCCAGCTCGATAAACTGGATTTCCTTATTCAGGCCATGGTGAAGGCCTCCCGTCTGGAGACCGGCGTGATCACGCTGGAGAAAAAGCAGGTTCCTGTCGCCGATACCCTGACTGACGCCATCAACGGTATTCTTGTTCCGTTGGAAAAGAAGCAGATTGAACTGGACGTGGACTGCCCGGAAGGCATAAACCTTTTGCACGACAGCCGCTGGACGGCGGAAGCCGTCTATAATCTTCTGGACAATGCAGTGAAATACACGCCCGCCGGCGGCCGGATTCAGGTAACGGTGCACAATCTTGAGATGTTTCTGCGCATCGACGTAGCCGACACGGGCCGGGGCATTCCCGAAAGCAAACAGGCGGCGGTTTTCAAACGCTTTTATCGTGAAGAAGCGGTGCACGACGTAGAAGGCATCGGCATTGGTCTCTATCTTACCCGTGAGATCATCACTATGCAGGGCGGTTTTATCAGACTCTCCTCCACTGTCGGCGAAGGTTCTGTCTTTTCCGTATATCTGCCGAAGACATGACCTCTTCCTTTTTCCTCCATTCCGAAGCGTCGCAGGAATCAATTATATGAAAATGTCCTAAAATTGAAGCAATTTGATGGACATTTTTTTCATATTCAGGATAATTCTGCAACATTCTCGCCTTATGATATACCAAAACAGACAAAGCTCGATATTACATCAGAAAGGCAGGTAATCCCATGAGCATTCTACAGACAACAGATTTGAAAAAATATTACGGCGCTGAACCGAACATCACCCGGGCCCTTGACGGCGTGACTTTTTCCGTGGAGGAGGGAGAATTTGTGGCGATTGTGGGCACTTCCGGCAGCGGCAAGTCCACGCTTCTCAACATGATGGGTGGTCTGGACATCCCTACCTCCGGCTCCGTCCGCGTGCGGAATCAGGAGCTTGCGGATATGGATGAGGAACGGTTGACCATTTTCCGCCGTCGCAATATCGGCTTTATTTTCCAGAATTATAATCTTTCTCCGATTCTGAATGTATACGAGAATATCGTGCTTCCGGTGGAACTGGACGGCGACACTGCAGACAAGAAGTTTATGGAAGTGGTTATTTCCATGCTTGGCCTGACGGATAAACTCTACAATATGCCCAACAACCTTTCCGGCGGCCAGCAGCAGCGTGTCACGATTGCCCGCGCTCTCGTAGCCAAACCTGCCATCGTGCTGGCCGACGAGCCTACAGGTAATCTTGACAGCCACACCAGCGCCGACGTGCTGGGGCTTCTGCAGCGCACCAGCAATGAACTGCATCAGACCATCGTCATGATCACCCACAACGACAGCATTGCCCAGCTTGCCGACCGGATCATCCGCATCGAGGACGGCCGTATTGTCGGAAAGGAGTGATCACAGCCATGACATTAGCATTTGAAAACGATACGAGAAAAGTGATCAGGCGTCTGGCACGCCGCAGTATGCAGGCTGACCGGCGTCGGAGCCTTTTTATCATTCTTACGATCTCTCTTGCCGTCTGTCTTATGGGAATGCTGGGTTTTATCCAGTCCGCCAGAAAGATGCAGACAAGAGAAGATATTCAGGGACACTATCAGGCCGGCTGCATCGGTACGCTGGAAGAGATCCGGCAGCTGGCCGATACCGGCAAATTTGAAAAATGGGGATACACCGTTGACGGTCCCAGAATCCGCTACGGGGACAGCAATCTGTCGCTTGCTTTCGTGGATCCGGGGATGATCGACTTGATGAAATCCGGCCAGATAACCGGCGCCTATCCGCAGACGGACACGGAACTTTGCATCGAGCGCGCTTTTCTGGAGCACTTCCAGCTGCCGGCCGAGCCGGGCCGGACCATCACGTTGGATCTGGGACAGGGCGAATCCACTTACACGATCGCCGGTATTCTGGAAAAGGAAAACATCAGCCGGGAGTTCACCTGCTGGCTCTCGGAATCCGCTGCCCTTGCACTTGCAGGCCATACCGAAAACCCATATGAACTGCGGTTTCGTTTTATTCAGGAGCAGCCCGGCGATGTGGAGCAGCTGCGGGCCGATATCAACGCCTTTTTCCGGGAGATGGGCATCTCTGAGGAGAGAACCTTTTTCAGCTCCAACTATTTTGAGGCCATGGAGCTCTATCTTGGCAGCGATGTGGAGGCTTATCTGCTGTCGGCCGTGATCGCTCTGATCTGTGCGGTGGTGATCTACAACATCTTCTACATCTCCGTGATGGGAAAGATGCGGGAATATGGACGCCTGAAAGTGCTCGGCGCAACGCCCGCACAGTTACGAAGCGTGGTAAAAAGGGAACAGCGTCTTCTGACCGCTGTCTCCATCCCGCCGGGACTGATCGCGGCGGCAGTCATTACCCTGATCCTGATGCCCGGTTACTGGGCATGGGCAGACAATCTCAGATTTGCGGCGGTCATCTCCGTGCTGACCTATGCCATGGTTCTGGTGGCGGCCAGGAAGCCGCTGCAGCTTGCCGGCAGGGTATCCGCCATCGAAGCCATAAGGACTACCGTCTATTCCCAACAGCAGGAGTGCAGGATTCCCAGGCATAATCCCCGCCCTCTGACGCTGCCCCGGCAGGCACGCATGAACTTTTCACGCAGCCCCAAGAAGG
>VSOD01000373.1 GCA_009774655.1 Lachnospiraceae bacterium | reverse complement strand
ATATTAAGAACATTTATTTCAGGCACAACTCTAATATCCACTTTATCACATCGGAAAATAAAAGTCTAGTAATATTTTCTCTTTTTCCTTACAATAGGTAACAGTTCAGCCTTCGGCTTCTCTGTTACGGAATCTGCCCATTCCAAGTCGCCTGTGGCGAGGGGCAGATTCCTTTGGCAAAATTTACGCATTCTCACGCACTTTGCCAAAGCAAAGTGCAATTGCAGTAAATGCAAAGTGCTGGGCTGAACTGTTACTATCATTTATCCGGCACCGGAACACAGGAGGTCACACATGAGCACAAAACCAACCCAGACGAACGCAGCCACTTCTCGGAAGGCCGAAGAAGCCTACCTGCAACAGACGCTTGCCGTCGTGGAGGACAATCTCTCCCATTATGGGAGAGAAGTTGCAAGGATGCAGGAAGATATCGACGAAATGCTTGCCCATTATCATGACAATGACGCAGAAGTCCTCACCATCCTCAACAATACCGTCACCCTGCACGACCATATGAAGCGCGCCCTGCAGCGAAATGAAAAGGCGCAGAACAAGCCCTACTTCGGCAGGATCATTTTTCATGACGAATCCCTTGACAAGACGGAATCTCTCTACATCGGCAAGGGCGGCATCGCCAAAGACTCCACTCACCAGATCGTCATTGACTGGCGCGCTCCCGTGGCAGGCGTCTACTACGAAAACGGCCTTGGAAAATGCAGCTACCAGGCACCGGGTGAGGCCAAAATCGCCATCGACCTGCAGCTGAAACGTACCTACGAGATCGAATCGGGTAAGCTGCTCGACTATTTCGACAGCGAAGTGATCGCCAACGACGACCTGCTCACCAAATATCTGGCCAAAAACAAGCAGGCCGTGTTAAGTGAGATCGTTGCCACGATCCAGAAAGAACAGAATGAGATCATCCGTAAATCACCCTACCACAATATCATCGTGCAGGGCGTGGCAGGCTCCGGCAAGACCACCGTAGCCATGCATCGGATCTCATATATCCTCTACAATTACGAGGACCGTTTCCGCCCCGATGATTTCTATATCGTGGGCAGCAACCGCATCCTGTTGGATTATATCACGGGCGTCCTGCCGGATCTGGATGTCTACGGCGTGCGCCAGATGACCATGGAAGAGCTTTTCGTAAGGCTTCTGTATGAAGACTGGGATAAAGAGAAATATACCATCCGAAGTGTGAACCGGACCGTGCCCTCCGCCGCCTCTTCTTCCGGATCGGCAGATTCGGGCGCTGACGAAAGCATCAAGGGCAGCGCCGTCTGGTTCCAGGCACTGGAAGACTACTGCCGCCGGCTGGAAGAGCGCACCATCTCCTGTAAATCCGTCTACCTGAACCCGAAACAGTTCGTAGAAGGCCTGCTGGACGGTAAGTTCGGCGTATTCGACACCACCGGAGGCCAAACCAACCCCTGCGACCTTGTCTGCCTGCTGGAAGGCGAAGCCGTGGAACGCTACCTGCGGCAGAATCCCACCGTCTCCATCCAGAGCAAGATCAACATGCTGAACGACCGCCTGCGCAATAAGATCAAAGAAGAATTTCTGGGCAAAGGCATCAAATACACGGACCCGGAGAAGAAAGCCATCCTCAAAGCCTACCGCCGGCATTACGGCGCCAATGTCTGGAAAAAGTCAATCTATGAACTTTATCATGACTTTCTGGTAAAACAGAATGCAGACGGCGCAACGATCGCCATCCCGGACACCGCCTTCGATGTCTACGACCTGGCCGCACTGGCCTACCTCTACAAACGGGTCAAGGAGACGGAAGTCATCAGCGAGGCGCACCATATCGTCATCGACGAAGCACAGGATTTCGGCATGATGGCCTACCACGTCCTGCACGCCTGCATCCGCGGCTGTACCTATACGGTGATGGGCGACGTCTCCCAGAACATCCATTTCGGCTACGGCTTAAACGACTGGGAAGCGCTGCGCGAACTGCTTTTGCCCGCCCCCGCCGATACCTTCGGCCTTCTGAAAAAGAGCTACCGCAACACGGTGGAAATCTCCGACTTTGCCACCCGCATCCTGCGCCACGGCCGTTTCTTCGTCTATCCGGTAGAACCCGTCCTGCGTCATGGCAGTCCGGTTCAGACAAGACAGCTGCCGGACAGGCCTGCCCTCATCAGATCCGTGGCCGACACCTGCCGCGGCTGGCGGGAAAAGGGCTGGGATACCATCGCCGTGATCTGCCGCAGCTTAAGCGATGCCGCAAAGACCGCCGGTGAGCTGTCCGCCTGGCTGGAAGGCATCGAGAGCGATCCGGAGAAGGCAGTCTTCGGCAACGGCATTATGGTTCTGCCGGTGGACTATACCAAGGGACTGGAATTTGACGCCGTACTGCTCTTAAATCCCACGCGGGAAGACTATCCCGTGGAGGACGGCCATGCAAAGCTGCTCTACGTAGCCGCAACCCGCGCCCTGCATGAGCTCTGCATCCTGCACACCGGAAATCTGACCGGTCTGATCACGGATCCCGTGCCGGAACATCCACTTCCGGCAGACAAGGCGCCCGCTGCAAACGGCCCGCTTTCTTCCGCCGCACCTGTCAGAACAGCTCATACCACTTCCCGGAAAAGCGCCGGGACAAGAACCGGGACCACAGACACCACCCGCGCTCCTCATGCCCTGTCCGCCGAACAGAGAAAATCCGGCAGGTCACTACAGCGCCGTGCTGCGCACACCCCGGACAGACAGAACCCTGCCCTGCCAAAACCGGAGAACAACGCCCCTGTGATGCAGGACACCTTCCCGGAATTCGGCGATATGCCTGCCACCGAGATTCTGCGTCCGGCGGGCCACGGCAAGATCGATCTGGCCGTGCGCTGGAGCGCAAAGCAGCCGGACGGCCTCTATCTTCACAGCCGTTACGGTGTACTGCGCCTAAGTCCCGTGGGCAGCGCCATCGTGCGGGTCACTTTTGCAAAGAGCGGACAGATCGAAGACCGCTTCCATCCCGCCATCGCCGTCCGCAGGACAGAGCGCACCTGGATGTACAAAGAATCCGCATCCACCATAGACCTGATGACCGACGAGCTGCTTGTGCAGACAGATAAGACAAGCGGCGCCATCCGCTTTATGACGCGGGATAAGAAGCTGCTGTTTGCGGAGCGGAACAAAGAATGCCGGCAGCTGGAAGGAGCTGCCGGCGGCCGGATGAAAGTCTGGCTCTACCCTGACTGGCCAAAAAACGAAACTATCTACGCCATGGGAGCCGGAGAGACCAAAGGCATGAACATCCGCAAAACCGCCAGATATATCTCTCACAAAGACCAGACTGTCTTCAACGCACATAACAGTTCGACACCAGGCCAAAAACCACAAGCTGTGACCGCTTCCGGCACGCTGCCCTTCCTGCTTTCCGAGAAGGGATACGGCATCGTTCTGGCCGCCGACAGCCCGGTGATCTGCTGCGACCTGCCAACCTACGGCACCTACCTCTGTGCAGAACAGGAAGTACAGATGGATTACTATTTCATCGCCGGAAAACGCCCCGCTACGATCCTGAACGCCTACGCGTATCTGTGCGGGAAGCTGTAATCTTCGGGGAGGCCTGCACAGCTGCTGCGCAGGCCTCCCCAAACTGCCAATACCATACTCAATGACTTATCTTATCCTACTCCGCCAGCCTGACAATCTCCCCATTTTCAAGCGCCTTGGTAGAAGATATAATGATCCTGTCCTCCTGATCCAGCGGCGCATTCTCCAGCGCCACAAAGTAGTCATTCTGATCCGCGATCCGCACGCTGACCTGCTCCGCGTAGTATTCCATACCCAGAATACCTTCCCGCTCTCTGACCACATAAACATGACTGCGCCCTTCCACCGTCGTCACTGCGGCGGGCGTCACACAGCAGGGCCGCTTCTCTCCCGACTCTACATGGCTCATCGTGCCTGACATCCCCGGCACCCCCGTTCCTTCCGGCAGATTGATATACACCTCATAGCTGCCGGGAGCAGAACTGCTCTCCGCCAGATAGTCGATGACCACTTCCTTTTCCTTACTGCTGCCGTCCAGCTTTAAGGACACCGTATCGTTTAACCCCACGTACTTTTTCTGTTCCTGCGTCAGCGTAGTCTTGAACTGGCAGGGCACGGAATCATCGGCCAGCAGCATCACCGCCGAATCCGATGTTCTGCCGCCCGTCGTGATGAAAATATCCGTGACCATGCCGCCATGTTCCGCCCTGCTCTCCCCGTTTGCATTTTTTACTTCCTGATAGAGCGCCAGATCCGCCCGCAGATCGGCAAGCTCCAGCCGGCTCAC
>VSOD01000372.1 GCA_009774655.1 Lachnospiraceae bacterium | reverse complement strand
TGTGCGGTTTCCACGTTTCCGTACACCTTCCATGTCCCGATACACTTTGCCCCCGCCGCGCCGTTTCTGATAAACCCGTCCACGTCCTCCGGCGGATAGCCGAGGAACAACCCAATCTCATGTGGAAATGCTTCCCCGTCCTCTAAGCGGCGCACCAGTTCCACAATGCACTTCTCCGTTTCCTCCACGGGATAATCCCACTCCGCCAGAATCTTCCGTGCCCTGCTGTCGCCCAGATCCTCCCGCAGCCTGTCAGGGCGGTACATATAAACCAGCACGCTTTTCCCCATGTTCTTCAGAGGGACAATCCGCACGCCCCGCGGAAGCAGACGCCTGTTCATCTCCCGGATATTTTCCAGGAATGTCCTGTTGTTCTTAACGGGACAATTAAACAGACTGCCCGTTTTCAGCCCTGCCATTGTCGGCGAACAGTGGAATATCACCAGCTCCTCCGATATATTTTCTGTATCCACAGCTTCCATTTATCCTCTTCCTTTCTGGTTAGTTTTTCCTAACTTATGAGGTGAATAAAAATGCCCTTTGGCATTCTGTATCTTCCTTTTTAGTTAGTTATCTCTAACTTTATACAGAATAGCATGATAAGGGATGTCCTGTCAATACCATTTTCAAAACTGTCAAACCGGTCACAAAAATATATGAACCAAAACATTTGGCAGAAACAGCCCCAGAATATCACGTTCTATGAAACCGTTCCTGCCCACCTTCCTACAGCTTCCACCCTGCAGCCAGTTCCCTCGACTGCACGAACCGCTTATAAATGCCTTCTTCCCGCATCAGCTCCTCATGCTTTCCCTGCTGGACAATCCTCCCGCTGTCCACCACAAGGATTCTGTCCGCATTCCGCACGGTCTTTAACCTGTGAGCAATCATAAAGATCGTCTTCTCCCTTGTCAGGGCGTCGATTGCAGCCATCAGCTCCTGCTCGTTCTCCGGGTCAACGTTTGCCGTCGCCTCGTCCAAAATGATGACTGGCGCGTCCTTCATAATAGCGCGGGCAATGCTGATGCGCTGTTTCTCCCCGCCGGAAAGGCTTGCGCCGCCCTCGCCGATCACCGTGTCATACCCGTCAGGCAGCGCCATGATGAAATCGTGGCAGCACGCCTTTTTCGCCGCCTCCACGACCCGTTCCATGGATGCCTCCGTTGTATTTTGTGTGGTTTGCCAGACCTGCACTTATTATACAACGGAGGCTTTTTTATTCGTCCGCAGTTTCCTCATGCACTCGGCGGGTCTGTCTGCTGATGACATATAAAGCTATTGCATTTTGAGTTTTGAAATCATATAATGGGAACTGGCAATTCAGTATTAGACAAATTGGGATTTTTCTGTGAATGGAGGGAATGGCAGGCATGAAAATTTTAGATATTTGTTCTTGGCTGCCTGCAAAGGAATTAAGTTTAGAGAGAATTGAGGAGATAGTGCTTTCTTTGAGTAGTGGAGAGTCAACCGAAGAAGGCTATTCTCTTGAAATGAAGTCGCCAATAAATGCAAATGAAAATGTCATTAGTTGTTCCAAAAACTTTAGTAGTAAAGGTAGGAGTATATGTTATCTACTCATAAATAATGAGGTTATTGCAGTCGTTGGTTATAAATAAAATTATAATTTGGAGCATAAAATAATGAAAACAGCAAAAGCCGCATTACAGCTATTGATTTATACTTAAAACTGACCCTATCTACTACTGAGGAATCCAAACCTTCCTCCTCCAGCACCGCCATCTTTTCAATTTTGATTATACCTTCAAGAGAACCGGACACCTTGTTTTTGGGCCGAATCCGTAAATACCAGCAACCAAACTTACGATGCTTACTGTTCTCCTTCAAAAACACTGGTGTTCTTTGACCATATTTCAGTTTTAGAAGTTCTGCACCAATCTGGGTATGCAACTTTTTCTGTCGGTCTCGCTCTGTACATCCCGCCCGAACCCGAGCCACTACAACAAGATATATCTTCTCGCCTTCTAAAACCATATCTCCGATTTTATATGTACGACGAGAGCCATCCATAAAATAGCTAAAACCAGAATATGTCCGATCTTCGCCTCCATCTTTATCTAAGTATTTTCGATGTGGAACTGGGTAATTTTGCACTCATATTTGAATGGCATAATTTCAGCCACTACGTTATTTATTCTCGTAGTATCGCAGATTTTTGGTTTTTCCTTTTTTAATCAGTACACCATCATGAGTTAACTCTCGCAAAAGCAGGATTGCAGTAGATTGGGACACACCAAGCTCCATTTCTATATCGCTGCGAACGATAGAACCTTTACTGCGACACAGTTTTAGGACAGCATTAATTCGTTCTTCTTTTTTTGTCACACTGGTAAAACAACTCGTTTTTCGGTTATTCAGAGCATTTTGTTCCTTTGCGTGGAAATTGGTATTAGGAAGTGTAATCTTAAAAGCATTACTTGTTGTTTCGATTATAGGTTTTACAGCATAATCATCGTAACACTCATTGATTTTAAGAATTCCTGTTCCATATGCTTCAATCAGTCGCAAACGATAGAAAATATTAGCTAAATACTGATTGCGCAATACAGATACCCCCAGCTTCACGTCATCCAATGTAATTCCTTTTACCAAACCGCCGATTGTTACAAATTCAATTCGGTCTTCAAAAATACTGATAAGAGTGGCACCGCTGAAAGAATAGTCCCGATGAACTATAGCATTCAGCAACGCCTCACGGATTGCCTCTGAGGGATAATCCCGCATATCTAAGCGGTCCAGTCCTGAAAATTCTGCACGGGTACGATTGTAACGGTCAATATAATCGAAGGCTTCCTCCAACTGCTCCAAAAGAGAACCTGACAGTTCCCGTCGATCCTTGAATACAGATTTTTTACTGCCCTCAAATACAGCCATTTTAATCATATGCGTACACTGTTCAGACAGCAAAAATGCCAGATTAGTGTACATATCATCATCACCAATCAGATGGAGCGTACGCATTTGGGCTTTTTCAAACTCTACCTTCCGTTTTTTAAAGAAGTCAGCAGACTTATCAAAAGTAAGATTCTGATCAAGAGAACGGACTGTCTCATAACTGTCACCACCGGTTTCTTTGATCATATTCAGGATGGCAGTATCTGTTGCCGGAACTGTCGATGCCCCCTGACGAACATAAACACCCTCCGGGCGAATTCCTTTTCCTTTCAGATAATACGGTCTTGCCGTACCGCGCTGGACATTTACACATACAATGGACTTTTCATCCATGACATCATTACGGCATTCCACAAACATAGTAATATCTGGCCGCACAGCATCCCTAACTGCATTGGTTACACGCAACATAGTATCATCAACATTATCGACACCACAAGCTGTTCCATCGTCGTTCACTCCGATATAAAGTGTACCGCCGTCACAGTTTGCAAATGCAACAATCGTATTTTTGATATCTTCAACATATTCTCGCTTGAATTCAGTTGTTTTGTTTTCTACGAACACAAAATATCCTCCAACCAATTCTAATCTAATAATTATTATAATCATTTTTTAATTATTTACAAGTAGCATCTGATTTTTTGAAAAATATCTATCTTTACTAATTCAAGAAATTCTTCTAAATCTTTAACTGTTAGTTCCAATAATTCATATTCTTTGACAATCACAAATTTATCCGTATTTTTATCCTTTCGCTTGTGTGTTAGAAATTTTGATTTAAGGAATGAAACATCTATTACATCAGGTAATTTTTCCTGCCCATTTGAATAATACCCATACAACATATATTTTATCTTTTTACTACCACTATTTTTTCTTTCCGCAAAATCCATTAACAAAAATTTTATAGCCTCTGATATTTCAGAGTGATTATATTCGGTTCCTTCATAATATTTGCATTGTATCGCCAATTTATTATCTATTGTTGTTATATCATCATCCTCAATGCCTTCTATTGTAACCTTATCCGTCATACTAGCCAAAGACAAAAGTTGTAAATCGAAAAATCAAACTGATAAAAATACCCTTTCAACGTACTAACTGCATTCCTATCTTTCATTTCATTATCTCCCAACTTTTGTTCGTATTTCTTTCACCAACTGTTGTACTATACTCGCTGGCCACATCTCCGATGGCTTTATTTTCCCATCTTCCATACACTTTTTGTAACATCGCTTTGCTATCTGAATCGCTTTTTCTTCATCCCCATACTGCACCAGTTTCCGATAAATATCTCTATCATTCTTATAGTAAACGACATAAATATTTTCTATTTACTTTTCAGATATACCTTAGTAAAATAATACTGAGGTGATAGCAT
>VSOD01000371.1 GCA_009774655.1 Lachnospiraceae bacterium | reverse complement strand
TCATCGGTACGGGGCCGGCAGGGTTGTTTTGCGGCTATCTGCTGGCGAAACATGGCTACCGGCCGCTGCTTCTGGAGCGGGGCCGCCCGGTGGAACAGCGTCAGGCGGATGTGGAGAAATTCTGGCGGGAAGGGGTGCTGGATCCGGCTTCCAACGTACAGTTCGGTGAAGGCGGTGCAGGCACTTTCTCGGACGGCAAACTGAATACGCTGGTGAAGGACAAAGACGGCAGGAACAGAGAGGTTCTGCGGATTTTTGTAGAAAACGGCGCGCCGGAACAGATCCTGTATGAGGCAAAACCGCATATCGGCACGGATATCCTGATTTCCGTGGTACGCAGTATGCGGGAACGGATCAGAAGCTGGGGCGGTGAGGTGCGGTTTGGCGCGCAGGTGACGGATCTGCTCTGCAGGGGTCAGCAGGTGACGGGTGTGGTTGTCAGCTGTCAGGAAAGGCAGGAGACAGGTGTGGCTGGCAGTTATCAGGAGGAGCAGAAGACAGACCTGGCTGGCAGCTGTCAGGAAAAGCAGGAGCCTGGAAGTGATTGTATACAGGCGTGTCATAAAGAAATCATTGAGAGTGAGATCGTCGTGCTGGCAGTGGGCCACAGTGCGAGGGATACGTTTGAGATGTTATATCACAGGCAGGTGCCCATGGAGGCCAAGTCTTTTGCCGTAGGGCTGCGCATGGAACATCCGCGCAGGATGATCGACAGGATGCAGTACGCGGATGCGGACAATCCGCTGCTCCCGGCGGCCAGTTATAAGGTGACGGCGCAGACGTCTTTTGGAAGAGGGGTCTATTCGTTCTGTATGTGTCCGGGCGGGTATGTGGTCAACGCGTCCTCGGAGCCGGGGCGGCTGTGTGTGAACGGCATGAGCTACAGCGGACGTGACGGGGCAAACAGCAACAGCGCCATGATCGTTACGGTGACGCCGGAAGATTACCCGGATCCGACGCCGTTGGGAGGCATCGCCTTTCAGCGGGAGCTGGAAGAGCGGGCATACCGGATCGGAAAAGGCGCTGTTCCGGTGGAGACTTACGGAGCGTTCCGGCAGGCGGTAAAAGCCTTTACGGAACCAGACGAATCGGCTGTCAGGCAGTATGATCCCGGTTTTGCACCGGCCATAAAAGGAAACTATCGTATGGCGCCGGTACACGACATTCTGCCGCCGGAACTCGGATGCGCTCTCGCAGAAGGGGTTGACCTGATTGGTCAAACGGTACACGGGTTTTCGGACAGCGGAGCATATTTGTCCGGGGTGGAGAGCAGGACTTCTTCGCCGGTGCGGATCATGCGGGACGAGACGGGGCAGTCGGCTTTCAGGGGGCTTTATCCCTGCGGGGAAGGCGCCGGTTATGCGGGCGGCATCACTTCGGCGGCGATGGACGGCATGATGATCGCGGAGAAAATCGCAGTACGATTATTGGCTAACAGAGGAGGGCGCTATGCCGGAGATAACACAGTTTAGAGAGAAAATGAAAGATAAAAAGAGGATCGTGATCAAGATCGGTTCCTCGTCGCTGCAGCATGCCCAGACGGGAGACCTGGATTATACGAAACTGGATGTGCTGGTAAGGGAGCTGTGCGATATCAGAAACAGAGGCAAGGATGTGGTGCTGGTGACTTCCGGCGCCGTGGCGGTGGGCAGAAAAGCGGTGCTGAGGCAGGGAATCGACCAGGATGACCCGACGGCGGTAAAGCAGGCCTGTGCGGCGATCGGGCAGGCAAGACTGATGATGACTTACCAGAAGATCTTTGCCGAGTATAACCAGGTGGCGGCGCAGATCCTGATGACGAAAAATACGATCATCGATAATCTGAACCGATTTAACGCGCGCAACACCTTCGCCGAACTGTTCAAGCTTGGTGTGGTGCCTATCGTCAATGAGAACGATACGGTTGCCACTTATGAGCTGGGGATTGGCGACAATGATACGCTGTCGGCCATCGTGGCGGCGTTGATCGATGCGGATATGCTGATCCTGCTGTCGGATATCGACGGACTCTATACCGACGATCCGCGGAAAAATCCGGCGGCGAAGTACATAGAGGTGGTGGAGGAGCTGACGGAAGAATTAATGGAAATGGGCAAGGCTTCCACCGGAAGCAGCTCCGGCACCGGCGGCATGAACACGAAACTGCAGGCAGCCCGGATCGCCGGCAATATGGGCGTGGATATGGTGATCGCGAACAGTGCGGACATCAAAGTGATACACCGGATCCTGGCCGGACAGAATATCGGAACGCTGTTTCTGGCGCATAAAGAGGACGGCTTCGATCTGCCGCTGTATGTGCAGCAGATGGCCCATGATTAAGCAAAAGCTGCAGTTTTTTGACGAAGTACAGGGAAAGAGAAAGTAAAGGCAAAGTAAAGTAAAGTCAGGCAGAGGGGAGCAGGGGATGAATGTCGAACAGATGACGGCCCGGATCAACGCGTTATATCATAAATCACAGGCGGAAGGATTGACGGCTGAGGAGAAGGAAGAACAAAAACAGCTGCGCAGCGCTTATGTGGCCAATGTGCGGGCTAATTTAAGAGGACAGCTGAATCAAATCTCGATCGTGGAGAAGGACGGTTCCATCACAGATCTTGGGAAGAAGCACGGGCAGAAGGGAAACGGCGCAGATGACCAAGGGTGAGATCCGCCGGCAGATTCTGGCCGTCAGGGACGGTCTCCTGCCGGAAGAGAGAAGAAGGATGGACCGGGTGATCGGGGAGAAGGTCCTTTCCCATCCGGCCTGTCGGGAAGCGCAGATCATTCTTGCCTATGCAGGGTATCGCAGTGAAGTGGACACGTTGCCTTTGATCAGGCAGGCCCTGACTGCGGGGAAGATTGTGTTTGCACCGAAGGTCGCCGGAGAAGAGATGGAGTTCTGGCAGATTTCATCCGTCGGGGATCTGCATGACGGCTACCGGGGCATCCCGGAACCGGAGGAGCGTATGGCTTTGCCGGAATGGCTGCAGCGGCAGGGAGAAACCGTCTGCAAAGCGATGATGTGGATGCCGGGAGCGGTATTTGACAGGGAGAGACATCGCATCGGATACGGAAAAGGGTTTTACGACCGGTATCTGGCCAGGCTGCGCAGCACGGCAGTCTGTCAGGCGGACGGGAGGACAGGCCTGCATCTGACTACGGCGGCGCTTGCCTACGCCTGTCAGATCGTAACGCGTATTCCCAGCGAGGCGCACGATGTAAGACCGGATCTGGTGATCACGGAAGCCGCGCTGTACGGAGATACATGACAGGTGTTATAAGAGAGCGATACATATGAGGGGACATGATGAAGAAGACGATTATCGTCATGCCGGTAGCCAACGAGGAGGATACCATGGAGAAGATCCTGGACGAGATCCTTGCGCTGCCGTATGACAATCTGTATATTTATCCGGTGATAGACAGTTATTCCAAAGACCGGACGGAGGAGATCATCCGCAGGAAAGCTGCCTGCAATGACCGGGTAAAATGTATTTTTTACAGGGAATCGCGGGGTGTGATCAGCTGTTATCTGGAAGGATTCAGGCGGGCGCTTAAGGACGGCGCGGAGCAGATTCTGGAGATGGACGGAGGCGGCAGCCATCTGCCTGCGGAGATACCGCAGTTTCTTACAAAGCTGGAAGAAGGGTATGACTGTGTGTGGGGATCCCGTTTTATGGAGGGCGGTTCCATGCGCAGACAGCCGCTGTACAGACGGATCTTAAGCCAGGGCGGTACTTTTCTGGCTAATTTTGTGCTGGGAACGAGATTGAAGGATATGACAAGCGGGTTTGAGGGTTTTTCGCGCCGGGTTCTGGAAGAGATGAATCTGGACGCCTTCTTGTCCACCGGGCATATGTATCAGACGGAGATGCGCTTTTACTGCCGGCATCTGCGGACGGTGGAGGTGCCGATCCATTATACCGGGACGGCTTCCAGCCTGAAAGGCAGTTCCGTGACGGAGGCGCTCAGGCTGCTGTTTCAGCTGAAAAAGAACGAGTGCCGGGTGATCCCGCCGCAGCACAGAGCAGCGGGAAAAAAGGAGTAAAGCATGGAAAGAGTAAACTATCTGATTCTCGGTGCCGGCCCTGCCGGGTTGACACTGGCGAACAGACTGAAAGAGCTGGGAGAGACTTCTTTTCTGGTATTGGAAAAGGAAGCCGAGGCGGGGGGCCTGTGCCGTTCTGTGATGGTGGACGGCAGCCCTTTTGATATCGGCGGCGGGCATTTTCTCGATGTGAGAAGGCCAAAGGTCAACGAGTTCCTGTTCCGGTTCCTGCCGCAGGAGGAGTGGTCGCTCTTTGCGCGGGACAGCCGGAT
>VSOD01000370.1 GCA_009774655.1 Lachnospiraceae bacterium | reverse complement strand
AATCCTAACCTTATACCGTATGAAACCATTGTCCGGGCGACCAGCGGAGAGCCGGAAGCCGTGGACGAGGTTTTACGGCATTACAGCAAGAGAATCCGCTTTGCCGCCCTTGAAAACGGACACGTCAACATAGACACCGAGGACAGCATAAAACAGCGGCTTATCACCGCCCTGTTCCAGTTCCGTTTTGACTGAAAAGGGTCATACTCAACACCACATCCCCCCTGAATGCGGTTTATGCCACACATTCTGCAAAAATGTGGTCTAACTCAATCGAGCAGGGAAGAATATCCCTGCCCACTGTGCGCCCCGTGCGCCGCCTCAGCAGCATATTTCCTCTGCACGGGGCTGTGCATAGACAAAGCAGTGCCTCCAAAGAAGCGCTGCCCTGTTTTGTTCTGATTTTCTTTTTTGTGTCAGACATTTACTCCTTTTCTGCTTTTATAAGATCAGCTACACTCTCTGCCCATGCGTCAATGTCAGCCTCCGGGGTTTCCAAATGGTCGCCCGGCCATCCCCCATTCGTCATAAACGGGATCACCGTCTTACCGTTAAAATCCTGCGCTTTCACGAACGACAGAACCGCCGGAGCCATGGTATACCACCAGGTGGGCGTCCCGACAGCAATCACATCATAATCTTTGACAGAAACCGGCAATGGGACGATCTTGGGCTGATATCCCCTATTCACTTCATCCTGCCCCTGCTTTACCACTTCATCATAACTGCCGGAATACGGAATCACTGTTTCAATCCTAGCCATATCCGCACCGGTAACTTTTTGCAGTTTTCGGGCAATCCTTTCCGTGTTTCCGTTTGTCCATGAATAATAAACAATCAGCATCTTTTTCATATTGTTTCGCATTACCTTTCTTTGTCACTCCACAGACCTTGCAGAAAAGTCAGATCCATTTACTGATAATATCTCCGGCGGTATCTACAAAACTGCCCTGCAGGGCAAGTCCCTTTATCACCACCGCCCCTTTGCAGGCACTCTGGATTTTTCCCTCCGTTCCGCTAAGGCCGCTTCCTTCATGGGTGCAAAAAGGATGGACCGTCTTGCCGTTCCAGTCGAATTGTTCCAGAAAGGTATACACTGCCATGGGCATATCTCCCCAGTAATTTGGGAAACCCAGATAGATTTCATCATACTTGTCAAGGCTGTCCGGCACGGAAACCAGTTCCGGTCCCGCCTTTGCCTGCAGATCCTCTTTTGCCTGTTGGATACAGGTGTTATAATCCGCAGCATAAGGGATTTTCTGCTCGATCTTAAATAAATCCGCGCCTGTCAGTTCAGAGATTATCTTTGCCACCTTTTCCGTATTGCCTACCGTGACATAACGGTAACCCCCGCTGAAATAATTCTCATCTGCCCTAGAATAAAACGCCACTAATTTTGCCATAATCTAATCCTCCATGTCAGAGCAGTTTACTGCGATGACACGCGATGAGAAATTCGCGTAGGCGATTTCTCATCTGCGCTCAGGGCATATTTGAGGCTCTGACTCAAATTGCCGGTTGATAAAATCAGCTATCAAGCTGATTTTTCAACCTATTCTCCTTCCATCTTTTCCCGCATGATTGTTCCTGTTGTCACATCTGAGCTACATCCCAAACGCCTCCGCCACCAGCTTTAAATTCTCCACAATGGGCAGATGCTGCGGGCAATGGTTCTCGCACTGTTTACATCCGATACAGTCCTGTGGTTTGCCGTGGGTCGCCGTCAGGTTTCCGTAGGTAGTGGCAAGCCCCGCCAGCAGGCCGAACTGCTTCTGGTTGTTATACAGTGCAAAATATTCGGGGATGGCAATCTTTTTCGGGCATCCTGCAGTGCAGTAACGGCAGGCGGTACAGGGAATGGCAATGCTGTCGTTGATGATCTGTACCGTTTTTGCTATGGTTTCCCTCTCCCCCTCCGTCAGAGGCCGGAAATCCTTCATATAGCTGATGTTGTCCTCCACCTGCTTAAGATCGCTCATGCCGCTCAGGACCACCATGACCTGGTCCAGGGATGCCGCAAAGCGGATTCCCCAGGAAGCGTTCCCGGCGTTTGGATCTGCTTCTTTCAGGATATCCTCCGCCGCTTCCGGCAGGCGCACCAGCGCGCCGCCCTTCAACGGCTCCATGACCGTTACCTGCACGCCGCGCCTCACGCAGACTTCATAGCATTTGCGGGACTGGACGCTCTCATTTTCCCAGTCTATGTAATTGAGCTGGAGCTGCACCAGCTCTGTCTCCGGGTGGTCCGTCAGGATACGGTCCAGCATATCCGCATCGTCATGGTAGGAAAAACCGATGTGCCGGATCTTTCCCTCTGCTTTTTCCGCGCCATAAATTCAAACCCTTTTTGTTCCTGCACCGCGCCATACACGGACCGGCCCATGGCGTGGAGGAAATAGTAATCAAAATAATCCACCTGGCACCGCGCAAGCTGCTCGTCAAAGATCCTTTCATAGTCCTCCGCACTTTTTACCATGAATACCGGCATTTTGGTGGTGATGGTAAAGGAATCCCTGGGATAACGCTTTGCCACCAGCTCGCCAAAGGCTTTCTCGCTGTTCCCTCCATGATAGACATAAGCCGTATCGAAATAAGTAAATCCCTCCTCCATATACCTGTCGATCATGGCTTTTGTCTTGTCCATGTCCACGCTTGACCAGTCCTCCGGATTCGTCTGCGGCAGCCGCATCAGTCCAAAACCTAATTTTTTCATTTTCTGCATACTCCTTTCCTGCTACTGCAAATTTGAGTACAAACATTAGTGTCCATACATCTTTTCATCATTTCCTGTTTCTTCTTCCAAGACCCTGCTGCATCCAAAAAACTCACATGAGCGCCAAAATCTGTAATCAGGTCTTCTTACCTGCAATTCAACAGGATTTCGTAAACGTCATCATGTGTCAGTGAAGGGAAGCAGCCATTTGTAATGATATTTGTGGAATCTGCAATCCTGCGGAAGTCAGTATCTTCTCCGATACCCATTCCTGCAAAGGTATCCGGAAGCCCCATCTCTTTGACAAATGCAGCAAGACACTCAATCCCCTCCATTGCTGTCTCGATCTCCGTTTTTCCATCGGCACATACGCCCCAGACACGGACAGCAAAGCGGGCAAACTTAACAGGCGCCTTTTCACAGAGTTTTCGGTACAGGACCGGATGAATGACGGCTAACCCCTGTCCATGGTTACAGTCGGTATATGCGCCAAGCTGATGTTCAATCTGGTGCGCCTGAAGGGAGGAAGTCTTTCCTATTTTCAGGATGCCATTTTCCGCCATAGCGGATGCCCACTCCAACTCACTGCGGACATTTAAGTCCGCCTGGTCCGTCTTTAAGATCCGCATATTGTTGATCACATTTCTCATAACTGCTTCACAGATGTCGTCAGACAAATTGTTTTCTTCCGGGCTGCCAAAATAAGTTTCCATGCAATGGCTCAATGTATCAAAAGCGCCGGACATTGCCTGCATGGCCGGCAATGACAGCGTATATGCCGGATCAAGGAACGCCGCATCTGCATATGCGCCAAGCAAGCCTGCTTTGAGCTTTTTTCCTTCATGGGTGATCACTGCTCCATTATTCTGCTCTGCCCCTGTACCAGAAGCCGTCACAACGGCGATCATCGGAATAAAGTCAGAAGGATACTTATGCCCGGAAAATTCCATTTCCCAAATATCCTCTTCCAATTTAGCCTGGGCAGACGCGATTTTACAACAGTCAATCACTGAGCCTCCGCCTACGGCAATCATCAGGTCAATCTTTTTTCCCTTTGCCAGCGCTGCCCCCTCCTGTACCTTCGCATAGGTCGGATTAGGCATAATACCACTAAACTCAATCACGCTCTTCCCGGCATCTCCCAGAATACTGATAATCTCCTCGTAAATGCCATTCTTTCTAATAGAACCGCCGCCAAACGCCAGCATTACTTTTTTCCCATAGCTGCTTAATACCTTAGGGAGATTCTCCTTTACACATCCGCATCCAAAATAATTTTTTGTAGGATAGCTATAAATAAACCCATTCATTCTTCTGCCCTCCTACCTGTTGAATCCTCTGTGTCCATACACTTTGCACCGATTCAGTGCTTCTTCCAGTGAATAAAATTCCTCTTCCGTCAGTTCCACTTTGGAGGCATCCAGGTTTTCAATGATGCGCTCCTTATTCTTTGAACCCGGAATGGGAACCACATTGGGATATTTGTGCAGCATCCACGCCAGCGAGATCTGCGCGCTTGTGGCATGCTTCCTATCCGCATATTCTTTCAAAAGGTCAATGATGGGCTGGTTTCCAGCTATATTGGCTTTGGAA